>JAHIVM010000175.1 GCA_018816665.1 Candidatus Zixiibacteriota bacterium | reverse complement strand
TCATTTTTGCGGTGACCGGGAATATCAAGACCGAGGAAGTAATCGCCAGGCTCAATGCACTGCTGGCCGACTGGCCCAGCCATGATTTGAACCTGCCGACCATCGCCGAACAGATCCCCGAGGCCAAACCGGGCGTGTACATGATCAAAAAGGACGATGTCAACCAGTCCCGCGTTCGCATCGGGCACCTGGGTGTCAAACGGGACATCCCGGATCAATACGCTCTGGAAGTCATGAACGATATCCTCGGCGGCGGCGGATTCACCTCGCGTATCGTTCGACGAGTGCGTTCCGATGAAGGCCTGGCCTACAACTGCGGCAGCCGCTTCAGCCTCCCGGTCCTCTACCCGGGAACTTTCCGGGCGTGGTTCCAGACCAAACACTCGACCGGCGCCTTTGGAACGCGATTGATGGTCGACGAAATCAAACGCATCAGGACTGAGAAATGCGATGACGACATAGTCGAAAACTCCAAGGCGGGGTTTGTCGGCAATATTGTGAATCCGTTCAGCAGCAAGAGCAATATCGTTGGTACGTTCGCCGATGACCAGTACACCGGTCGCCCCGATGACCACTGGCAGAACTACGTGAATAACATTTCTGCCGTGACAGCCGATGATGTCCTGGCAGTGGCGCAGAAGTATTTGCACCCGGACAAGCTGGTGTATCTGGTGGTGGGAGATCCCGAGGCGGTCGAGGCCGGTTCGGACAAACACCCCGAACGGTTCTCGGACTTTGGCGAGATTACAATCTTGCCGCTCCGCGACCCGATGACCCTTGAATTGAAGTAGATACCTCATGTAGGGCAGGTGCGTCCTCGGACCTGCCGCGTGAACATGCGTATTGCGGCCCGGGCAGCTTGTCTGCCCGGGTTTCATTGTGTCTTCTTGTTGTAGGGCAGATCCGTCGGCGAATCTGCCGCAACCGATTTTCAGACCATAATGCGATGGGCGGACTCCCCCCCCGCAACCAAGCCCCACACAAGTCATGGTGAGCCTGTCGAACCATGGCTTACTTCCTGATTGCACGTAACCGGGAGTAAGCCACCCTTCGCCAAGGGTGACTTGTGGCTGAAAGCGGGTGGCCGGCTTCCGCCGTAGGCGGATTCGGGCTGGATTCAGACACGCTGATAATCGATCCTGCCTCCCCGCCTACTCCTTGATGTACTGCAAACTCCTTAGGGGATGAATGACTATCTGCATCTTGCCACGAAGTTTCTTGAAGGTGAAGACCGTTCTGTGCCTTCCATCAGACCACCGAGGAGGAATCAACGGGTTGGCCGATGGCAAATGTTCATGCGTGGAAGTGAAAGGTTGCAGTTCAATACTGAAGTATCCCTCGTAGCTTGAGCCCTGCGGACCCCGCTCAAAAACCCTCCAATCACCAGTCTCGGTCACCCATGTGCTGTCACTTCTCGAATAGAAGTGGACAAACGTGCTGTCGGCTTTCAGTTCCACATACTCAAGGCCCTCCCTGAATGTTGCCACATATTGCCCGGGTATTTCGTCACTCTCAAACTCTTCCGAAGGCGGGTATGTATCTCCGCAACCACACAAGAACGCCAGCACACTCAGCAACGATAGAAATCTCAAAACTGCACCCCTCACTCAACCCGCAGTCCTATCCTGCTCCAATCAGAACTGTAGTAGATACGTATGGCCCGGGCCACCAGCAAGTCCTCATGCACCGGTCCCCAGTATCGCGAATCCCAGGCATTGTCCCGATTGTCTCCCAGCATGAAATAGTGTTGATCGGGAACAACGTACGGACCAAAGTCATCCCGTTTGGGTTTGATTGTGGAATCCGAATAGTTGACTGTCTCAGGTTCCGCAAACGACGCCCCGTTTACTAACAGCTCTTTCTTTATCATCTCAACCGTGTCACCGGGCAGCGCAACACATCGTTCAACGTAGAGGACGTCGGTATTCTGCGGAGACTTGACAACTACAACATCACCGCGCTCAGGGGGCGATGACTTATACGCGTCAAGGTCAGTCAACACCATTTCCCCGGCCTGCAGTACGTCTGACATGGAGCCCGATACTATCCTGAAGCCGCGATGATTCCAGATGGCAGGGTATGTCAACTCAATCAGCACCAACACCACCGCGCAATACAACACGTACCAGTACCACCGATTGTATCGACGAAGCACGTAATCCTTACTCTGCCTGCCGGCCATTTGCCACGTCATCGCCAGTTGGCACAACCAGAAGCCCAGGACTCCGCCAAGGAACAACAACACATTGGTCGGATGGATGTCCACATAAACCATAGCGGCATAGCAGAGATTGGATACCAGCAGGAAGCCCAGCAACCAGTACAGGGCCTTGCGCCATTCGCCGCAGTACAGATAGCCGAGTCCCGGAGACAGCAGCGCCAGCAGCGTCGCGACAATTGGTTTTCTTTGCGTATTCATCTCCACCCTCTTTCCGACCCCAACCACAAGATGCGGTTCATAGATAGAAATGGCAACAACGGAGTCTTGAGGCATGTGACCCCGGCATTTGTTGCGGCAGGTCCCCGAGAATGTTCGTCTGAGGATGCACTCGCTCGCGGATATGATTCACTCTTGGTCTGCAATGAGTGAATCAGGGACCTGCCCTGCGGGGTGGTAAACGGGAACGGTGCAGGCCGTTTTCGCCCGCGTCTTCAGACGTGAGATTGGTATTTGCAATCCAATAATGTACCTCCCCCTCTCGCAGCTCAGGTCTCTGTTTTGGCGACCCGACCACCCTGATGCATTGATATCTGAGACGTGACGTTTGACTTATCGACACCGCTACGGAGACCTGAGATGGACGCTCCCGGCATTTGTTGCGGCAGGTCCCCGCACCTGCACATGTGAGGTTGCACTCGCTCGAAGATGAGATGCGGATATACTCTGAAATAGCAGGAATTGGGACCTGCCCTGCGGGGTGGTGAGCCTCGAGTGCCCAGTGGCGTCCGGCGGAACTGGGCCGTAAACTCAACAGCGCCGCAGCGCTGTCATTCCTGCGTACGCAGGAATCCATTGATATCTTGTCATGTACTTGGACACCTCAAAGCACTTCAAACCACACCGTATCGCTGGTGATCGTGCCGGTCCATACCGGGTGAGCCATGTCTTTCCAGTTGTAGTTGCTGAACCTGGCCAATAGCCAATACCGGCCCGGTGGTCTGATAGTGGTGCAGAAGTATCGATCAAAATCAACGATGTTTACTGAATCCGCCAACAATCTTGTTTCTCCCGATTGCAGTTCTTCAAGCGAAGTTGGCATAAGCCATCTGTCGATATTGCTCACAACATTGTCGGGAAGGGGCTCTCGGAATTGAACAAACATCGTGTCTCCGCTCCGCCCAACGGCAAACGACAACCCCTCGCCATTGCTGGCCAGCTCTCCCGCCAAAGGGTCCGTGGCTTCGTCCTGAAACATGAGATCAGTTCCTGAAACATTCGTAGCTTCAACCCGAAAGGCAGGATGCCACGTATGTCTGGACTTCTCCCACGCGTATTTGTAACTAAGGCCCGGAAACACCTTGCCTGCATAAAAGGCGCACAGATAGTCCATTTCAAACGGCTCCAACAACGTGTCCAGCATCGTGACTTGGAGCCGGATCGAATCTTCGTAGATCAGGCTTGAATGCCCTTCCCGCACAAAATCATACCTGTCATCCAACAAATGGAATGGAGAACAGCCCAGCAACAGGAACGCAATTGGCAGCAATCGTTTCATGTGATGTTCCCTCCCGTTAGTTGACGGCGTCGTGCAATCACTAATTCGACGTGCCACGCATGCTTTTGTCAAGTCTTTTTGACGATGTCATTGCTGAATCAGGGACCTGCCCTGCGGGGTGGTGAGCCTCGAGTGCCCAGTGGCGTCCGGCGGAACTGGTCCGTAAACACAACAGCGCCGCAGCGCTGTCATTCCTGCGCACGCAGGTATCCATTGATATCTTGCTGGGTACCTCGTGTCTCTAGACGTGGGATTGTGTAGCGAGTTCACCGGTCGGCAAGTCCTCGGATGCACCACTATCCCGGCCATCAAGCTGGCCGGTCATTAGGTCGATGTTATGGCTCGGTCTGTGCGGGGACAAGCCCGGTTCCGGGCATAAAAAAAGCTGGGAGACAGGGATTCGAACCCCGATTCTACGGTCCAGAGCCGCATGTCCTGCCGTTGGACGATCTCCCAGTATTGCTTTGTCTTGTATCGGTCACCCGACCGAAACAGTCCAGCTTTTGGACGGGCTGAATATATACAAATAGATTCCCCTGTCAAGCCCTCAAAATTGACCCCAACAAAATCTTTCCGGACCCGACAGACAGCGTTTATCTCTATGGCATGATAAGGGTTAGCGCGCGCGTCGATACAGTCGGATCACCAGCGCCCGACCACTCACCCGAATCCGGGCATTGGCCGCCTCCACCCTGTTGCGCGCCGAAATCGTTTCCCCACGAGCCACCACCAGCCGGTCAACATCGTAGGCCGTCCCCCGACAGCGCAACTCAATCGACTCCGACAACGGAATCACCGACAGCGTGTCCCCGGCCGCCCGTCGAATCTCCCGGGAACCGTCGATCAGAAGCGCTATCTCCGACAGACGATTGATAATCCTCACCTCCGGATGGTACGATTTCGCGCCGAACCGATCCGCCAGTTCCAGCAACTGCACATTACACAAAAAGTGATCCGGGGCACCGAGTGTGGTCTGGACAATATCTATTTTCTGAGCCTTGCGCTCCAGGCAATACTCCAGCGCTAGATGCGTATCAGTTTTGTCTTTGTCCTGGGGATACTCGATAACTTTGGTTTTGCGCGGCAGGTTGGTCGGTTTGTGTTTGATGGAATCAAAATCGCCGATCAGAAGATCCGGTGTCGTATTCGTCTCGGCGAAGAACCGATAACCACCGTCGACCGCAACCTTGAACCGTCCCCGGCTCAACCGCGAGAAATACGGCAGGTCCTGAGGGGTGTACTTGCCGGGCAAAAACAGAATAGCGTCTTGCATGGTGATATCACAGGGTCAGGGCCAATGCCGCCGCACCCATCAGGGCGGTCTTCTCTTCGATGATTATCCCCACCGGCATTCTTTCCAGCAGTAATTCCATCTTGCCCTTTTTGACAAAGCGCTGCATGAACCGCCCCTGGTCCATGGCCGTGATAATTTGCGGGGCAATGCGACCGCCAACGAATATCCCCCCCAGCGTCATGCCCGTGAGAGCCAGGTTGGCGGCCTCGGAGGCATAGCAATCAATAAACACGTCCAAAGCGTGGATAGCGGTTTCGTCGCTGCCGGACAGCGCCTTCTCGGTAACGGCGGCCGGACGGTCCTTCGCGTTTTCGTACCAGTCCCCGCGTTCTTCGCCCTGCATGTCAATCAGGAACTCATAGATCCGCTCCAGGCCCCGCAAGGAAACGACATCCTCAACTTCCACGTGTCCCAGTTCAGAATACAGATACTGCCAGAGTTCCATTTCGAGTTGATTGCCGGGGGCGAAGTCGGCGTGTCCTCCCTCGGAGGCATACTGAATTTTCCGGCTGCAGTCGTCGTGGATGAGCGCCTCACCCAGCCCGCTGCCGGCGGCAATCAGGCCGATAGTGCCGCACGGGACCTGCACCCCCTGATTGATGGTATAGAACTTGTCCAGCGTGAGATGCGGCAGACCATGAGCGGTGGCGACAATGTCGTTGACCAGACGCACCTGTCGGAAGCAGAACTGTTCCTCGATTTTCATAGAGGCGATATGCCACGGCAGGTTGGTCGGTTTCACCTCGCCGCCGATAACCGGGCCGGCCACCCCGATGCAGGCGGTGTCGAATGTCGTGCCGGATCTCTTGAGGTACAATTGCAGGATGGCATCGAACGATGAAAACTCGCGGGCGGCATATCGCTGTTGATCAAGCAGCAGAAGTCTGTCGCCGTCCCGACCGACTCGCACCAGTTCAACCGATGATCCGCTTACATAGCCGGCCAGTTTTTCGGACATGTCCACCCCTTTCAGACTATCGAACTCTTGTTGCCGGGCTATTCGTACGTTACGGCAGTGCCGCTGGCGCTCACCATGAGCATATTGCCGCTGCCCATGCTGATCGTTTCGTAATCAAGATCCACCGCCACCACGGCGTTGGCCCCATGCGCCTGCGCATAGTGAACCATCTCGCTGATCGCGATTTCCTTGGCTTTCTGCAACTCGCGCTCGTACGCCTCGGAGCGACCGCCGACAACATC
>JAHIVM010000174.1 GCA_018816665.1 Candidatus Zixiibacteriota bacterium | reverse complement strand
CGAATGAACTCATGTACCGCGTGAGTCAGACGACAGATTCCTGTCGTCACACATCCCCCGCAGACAAAACAACGGCCACTCCCTTTCGGGAGTGGCCGCTCGTTTATGGGACATCAACTCTGTCCCCGGTTGTCGTCAGCCTTACGGGCAGGACGGCAGCGCCGGGAAGTTGATGAACAGGTGGTCAATCATCGCCGTCAAATCACCCACGTCGACAGAGCCGTCAGGCGTGCCACCGGTGATAGCCGGCGCGATGTCTGACTCAGCAACGCAGCAAAGCGGAGTGAAGTTGATGAACAGGTGATCGATCATGTTGGTCAGATCGCCCACGTCAACGCCCTGCTCGGCGTCGTTGCAGCCACCCTGGAGCTGGGTGCTGCCCGCGGTGCCGATACAGCAACCGGCCGAGCCGCCCCGAATCTCAACGATATACCAGGTGCGAACCTGGGCGACAAGCGCGTCCAGCTCTTCCTTGGTTCCGTCTTTCAGGGTGACCAGTGCCGTGTAGAAAGTCAGCGTGTCGGTGCCGCCGATGTCATAGGTATTCACATAGGACATGAACACCGCCTGATCGTACGGGCCGCCACCGGCATTAATCGTGTTATTGGCCGCCAGGCTGTCCCAAATAACCTGGTAATTGTCAACACTATCGTCGGACGCATCATCCCACCAGCCGTGGAATGAATCCGAGAAGGTGCCGTAGAACACCACGTTATTGGCCAGCGGATCGACATTGAACTCGGTGTTCGTATGCCAGCCCAGGAAGATGTCAGCCGCAAAACGACCGGATTCATCCTGACAGCCCTGATCGGGCATGGTGAGCGTATCCGTACCCTGGAGATACATGTATCCACCAGAAGCAACGGAAACACCGCCTATATTGTCAGAACCGTTGTCAGCCGGGACATCCCAGTCGATCATGTGACCGAGCGTGATATCATCCATGGCGCCCTTTTCGGGCCAAACGGTGGTTTTGACAATGGCGAAGCTCGGCGTACCGGCAGCATTGCGCGGCGCATAATACGTCTGCTCGGCCACAAGGCTGGTATCCCAGTTGCCGAAGCGGCCGGTGTACACGGAGTCATAGGACGCGGTCTCGCCGCTGCCCATTTCACCGTTCGGGCCGCCAACCAGCGGCTTCCACGTCAGCTTGGCCGCAAAATCGGCCGAATGCATGGACGTCGAAAGATTATGCTGGGTGCCGACTTTCTGGGCGGCAAAGAATGAACCGTCATATACGTAGGCGTCAGCGTTGCCAGTTAAGTCACAATCCTCACCTTCAACAGTGAAGTCCATGTTGACATGGCCGACACCGTTGTGACCGAAGGAACCGATGTTGCTCATGGTCAGCGCGACATCCTCGCCGGCAGCTTTGGTGGTACCAAAACCGGCGACGGTTGCAACCGTATCCCAGGCCAGGTCGGCCAGGGTATCCGCGATCAGGAAGTGGATCGGGATAGCCAGGGAGTCGGTATTGGCCGGCGGATCAGCAGCCGGCTTCAGGAACACGACACCGTCGACAAACTGCATGCCGGTCGGACCGTTGTCGATGACACCATTCTTGTTCAGCTGAATGTCGAAAGTGGTGTTATCACCAAACGGAATCTCCGTCAGACTGGTGGCGGAAACGCCCAGCCAGTCAGTACCGGGATCAGTGGTCTTCCCGAGGCCGATGACATCGACCACGAGACCAGTGTTACCGTCGTTATGCACCGTGATGGTGATATCGGTCTGGGCACCGTTCGGACCGTGGGTCGGGTAGTCAATCGACGCCGGCGTCACACGGATCAACGGAGCCACAATCGGCTCAACACAGCCGAGCTGGATATAGCGGACCTGGTTCTCGGTGTAGAGCCCCTGATCGCTACGGGCCAGACCGGCCCAGTGATCGTTCATATACGACAGATGGATGATCGAGTCGTTCGTCCAGACACCGGCGATCGGTGATGCCAGAGGATCGTCCCAATCATTGGGATCGTAGAACGACGTCAGCGCGCCACCCAGGTTGGTCCAGGCCAGCGTACCCGTCTGACGATCCATACCGCTGCGGGAAAGCGACGGTTTGGTGTCATGGTTACAGGTACCGCCGAAACCGGCGGAGTCACAGCCGTCGCCGTCGTACACACGATCGGAGTACGTATGCGTGATGTTCCGATATCTATCCCAGGCGTCGCCGGTGATGTCACTGGAGACACACATGTACAGCTCGCCCAGACCGGCAAAGAAGCCGTCGGAGATATCACTGCCACAGTCAGTGAGCATCGGCGGCTCGGCGCCCATATCACTGGCCATCACAAACACGACATACAAACGACCGGCGCATTCACCCATGGTGGCGAAAGCAGCGGTCATCGCGTTGAAGCCCAGGAAACCACAGGTCGGCTGACCACCATCGGCCCACTCCGCATTGTGCACGCGGCTGGTCGCTGTGTCGCCGTTGGACGCCAGGCGGCGCCAATGGAAAATGGTTGATCCCCATTCCGTGCCCCAGCTGCCGTATTCGGGAGCGTCGTACGGATTGGCCGGAACCGGGTGGGCGTTCCAGATGATGTGAAGGTTGTCTTCAGAATCGTACAGCGCACCGGCTTCAAGCCAGGCCGCGTACGAGGCTTCCGTACGACTGTAGTTCGTAATCGTAATCGGCGCAGCCCAGTCACCAATAGCACCGTAGTTGGTGTTCTCCCGGAAGTAGATATCCAGATCGGAGAACGTATTCAACTCGGCGATACTCAACGCACTCGGCTTCGTGTACGCAACTGCTACATTGCCCGAGAGGCGGGAAGCGCAGACCTGAGGAGCCCAGTAGTTGGAAGTATCGATGATGACGGCGTCGGACCAGGTACCGGCGGCGCCGGTTCCGGTCTTACGACAATATACGAGAGCGTTCGCATTGTCGTCAGGACCCCAGAAGGAACCACAAAGGTCACCCTCTTCAACGGCTACAACGTGCGTGTACACGGTGCCGCCGTTTTCCTGTACGTCAATCGACGGAATAATCAGCGAACTGGTGGCATCGATCAAACCAGGCAGGCCATAGGTGGCCGGCGGAATCTGCGTACCGGTGCCCCAGAAGCAACTCCATTGACTCGTTTGATAGAACAGGTGAACGTCACGATCACCGGAGGCCTCGTCCCAGCCACCCAGGACCACGAGACCCGTGGACTGAACGGCCAAAACCGGCTCACGGCCTTCTTCACCGGAGGCCTGAATTTCACAGCCGCCACCGGCCAGATGCGGCCAGCCAGAGCCCGGATCATAAACGTTGTAGCCCATGCGGCGGACGTCACCTTCGCTGTCGCGGTTGACATAGGAGAAGTGGATGTCATTCGTTCCGTTCATGCCGACATGCTGCGACATCGGAGCATAATACATCCAGTCATCGTACGTATTGTCAACCATGTCACCCGGCGAGTCGGCATCGGGAGACGATCCCAATGACACGCGGGCGGACGCGGCAGCTTTGCTTGTGCTGATAGCTTCGTCAAGACCCAATGCCCGACGGGAAATCGGTTCCTGATCAGTCAGCTTGGACTTGAACAGCTTGACGCGTTCGGAAATTTCGCGATTGTCGAACTTCGCTTTGGCGGCGACAGTGGAAATGCCGAACGCAACCATCAGCAAAGCGACAACAAGAATAATCGCAAACTTGTTTATCATTCCTTATTCCTTTCAGTGCCCTAATCGTGGTGATATTGCCCAAGATGCTGTTGGAGCTCCTTGCGGCCTACCATCGACGTCTGCCATAAGTACACCAACCCATGCAGACGTGCCCGTTACTCTTGTCTGAGAATACACCTCCTTTCAAAATCTGCAGCAAACGTGCAGACGATGACGTAATCGTCCGTCGGCCAGTAAATGGTGCAAGTAAGCACGTATTCAATAAAGTGGTGTCAGTCAGTGATGTAAAAGCCCATTCAAGGATACGCGAAATTGTCGTTTGTGTCAAGGGTAAAATAAACTGTCACTGTATGTTAGACCCGTTCTGCGAACCTCAAAACAGGCCCGCAACAAGACAATTACAGTCAACGATTTGGCATGCCGGGATGGGCGGACGGGTCAGTCTTTTTGATCGTACCGGCGAGAACGGTGAACCCGAATAACACCCCGGACCTTCTTCACCTTGTCGATAATCCTGTTAAGATGCGACAGGTTAGAGACTTCCACCACGAAACGGCCCTCGCCGGTAGTATCGTTGGTGTTGATTTCGGCGGCCCGAACATTGGTATTGGCGTCGGCAATGGCCTGGGTGATATCGCGAAGCATCCCTTTGCGGTCCTCCACCACCATCTCGAGTTGCACGATGAAGGATTGGTGACGAGCCACATCCCAACTGACGGCTATTTTCCGTTCCGGCGATTTGTTGGCCAGATCGATTGCCAGCGCACAATCCGCCTGGTGAATAGTCACACCACGCCCCCGGGTAATGAAACCCGTAATATCTTCACCCGGCACCGGCTGACAACAACCGGCAAAGCGAAACATCATGTTGTCCAGCCCCTGAACCCGCACGCCTTTGGAGCCCCGGATGCGGTCAATCACACGCGTGACCAGCCCCGGTTCCTGCTCCTCCTCAGGCAGCAAAAGTGAAACCAGGGATCCAACGTTCAACGAACCGTTGCCGATCGCGGCCAGCAGGTCCTCGGCCGACTTACGGTCAAGCCTTTCCGCAAACCCTTGCAGAACATCATCTTTGGGAACTTTCTGACGAACCGTCTTGAGCCGTCTAGCCAGAATCTCCCGTCCCAGGGCAACCGACTGCTCAAACCCGGCCTGCTTCAGCCAGCGACGAATGCGCGAACGAGCCGACGATGTTTTGACCAGCTTGAGCCAGTCATGCGACGGTGTGCGATTGGGATTGGTTATAATCTCTACCGTGTCACCGGACCGCAAACGCGTCGAAAGCGGCTGCAGACGGTCGTTGATTTTGGACCCGGCGCAGTGTAAACCCACCTCGGTGTGAACCTGAAAGGCGAAGTCCAAAGGTGTCGCGCCGGCCGGCAGGTGAATGAGCTGACCATTGGGCGTATAGACGAAAATGTCATCGGAGTACAGATCCATCTTGAGGTATTCCATAAACTCCGATGGATTCGTCATATCTTTTTGCCACTCAAGCACATCACGCAGCCAGATCATCTGCCGGTCATCGCGATCCATCTGCCGGTGGCCCTCTTTGTAGAGCCAGTGCGAAGCAATACCGTTTTCGGCGTACTGGTGCATCTGATGGGTGCGGATCTGGATTTCGACCATCTTGTTCCGCGGCCCGAATACCGTGGTATGCAACGACCTATAGCCGTTCGGCTTGGGATTGGCGATGTAATCATGAAAACGACCGTCGACATGCTTCCACATGGCATGAATGATGCCCATTGTATGATAACATTCGCGCTCATTGTTGACGATCACGCGAATCGCAAGCAGGTCAAATATCTGCTCGAACGGCACCTTGCGGAGAACGATTTTCCGATTGATGGAGTCCAGATGCTTGGCCCGCCCGTAAACCGTGGCGATAATTCCAACCTCGGCCAGAGCCTCCTTGATCGGCCTCACGACCTCCTTGATATACCCTTCCCGCTCTTCCTTCTTGTCTTTGACGCGGTCGACAAGGTCCTGGTATCGCTCCGGCTCCAAGTGCTTTAGCGATAAATCCTCAAGTTCCACTTTAGCTTTGTTAATGCCCAGACGGTGCGCCAGCGGAGCGTACACATCGCGCGTTTCTTTGGCGATTCGCTTCCGCTTATCCTGGGGGAGATGTTCCAGAGTCCGCATATTATGCACCCGGTCGGCCAGCTTGATAAGAATGACACGGATATCTTTGGCCATCGAGAGCAGCATCTTGCGGAAGTATTCGACCTGCCGCTCCTCGAACGACGTGAATCGCACGGCCCCGATTTTCGTCACGCCGTCAACCAGCTCAGCGACTTCGTCGCCGAACTCATTGCGGACATTCTCCAGCGTGAACTCGGTATCCTCAACCACATCGTGGAGCAAACCTGCCGCCACGGTGGCCGTATCCATATGCAATTCGGCCAGGATCAGGGCAACCACGCGGCAATGATCGATGAACGGCTCGCCCGATGATCGTGTCTGACCAGCATGCGCCCGATCGGAATACTCGTACGCCTTGCGCAGAAGCGCCACATCGATATTCGCGTTGAGCGATTCAACCTGGATAATGAACTGGGCCAGATTGAGATCGGCCGATTTCATGTCATTGCTAAGCGTTGCCATATATGGATTCCACAGCCTCGGCTACCATTTCCACGTCAATAGTCTTCATGCAACTGCATTCCAAGGGCGGGCAGGTGCACTCGGCGGTGGCCGGCTGCAACACCCGGTGTCCCTTCCCCACGGGCCCCCATCGCACCGGAGACATGATCCTGCGACCGGGGAAAAGACCAACCACTTTCGTCCCCACCGCCACGGCCAGATGAAGCGGGCCGGTGGAGTTTGCCACCACGGCCGAGGCCCGG
>JAHIVM010000173.1 GCA_018816665.1 Candidatus Zixiibacteriota bacterium | reverse complement strand
GAAACGGCTCCCCGGAGCGGCCAATTCGGCCTATTATACGCTACGACCGCCCGGCAACAAACGAAAAAAGGACCGCTGCCGGGGCGAGACAGGACTGGCCGGGTCCATGCACCCCGGCTCGCAGCCGCTACAGCCCAATTTCTACTTGCGGTGCGCGTCTTTTGGTGTTCTTTACGGGGCAACCGGTTGCCCCGGGGTCAGGGGCTGTGCCGGAGAGCGATTTTCCCGGTACCCGTGGGCACTTTTCGTCTTGGGCTGTGTTTAGGACAGGATGACTATGACTGGCGGAAACGGACAGTATAACAGCGCCGATCTGTTTGACATATGCTTTGTCGGTGCCGGACCCGTGGGGCTCTACGGGATGTACTATGCCGGCCTTCGGATGACCAAGTTTAAGGTCATCGATATGCTCGGCGAGGTCGGCGGGGGGCTCATGGCCCTGTACCCCGAAAAATACATTTACGACGTCGCCGGGTTTCCCAAGGTCATGGCCAAGGAACTGACCAGACTCATGGAGAAGCAAGCCACCCAGTATCCCCATACCATGTGTCTCGGGGAGAAGGTTCTGGACCTGCGCCGAACCGGCGACGGCATCCTGGAGCTCGAGACCGAACACCAGGTTCATCGCTCCAAAACGGTGGTCATCTGCGCCGGCATGGGAGCCTATGTACCCAAGCGCCTTGACATCCCCAACCTGACCGAACTCGAGGGCGCCGGAGTGTACTATTTTGTGCGCCGGATAGAGGACTTCCGTGACAAAAACGTGCTGATTGTCGGCGGGGGCGACGGTGCCTTTGATTACTCAATGATGCTGGCGCCCGTCGCTCGTTCCATTACCCATATCCATCGCAACGACTTTTTCAGCGCCCACGAGGATTCCGTTCGCAAAGTGCGCGAATCCTCCGTGCGCCTGCTGGTACCGTTCTGGGAACTCAAACAGATTGAGGGCGACGACTGGGTCCGTCGTGCCACCATCGTGCAATCCCAGACCGGGGAGCAGGAGCAACTGGATGTCGACGCGGTCATACTGAACATTGGCTTCCTGACCAACCTGGGGCCGCTGGAAGAGTGGGGCCTGGCGCTGGACAACAATGCCATCAAGGTCGACTCCCGCATGCGTACCAACATCGAGGGGGTTTACGCAGCCGGTGACATCGTTACGTATGACGGCAAACTCAAGCTGATTTCCACCGGTTGCGGCGAGGTAGCCGTGGCAGTGAATAACGCCAAAAGCTTCATAGACCCCCGGGCCAAGGTCAGCCCGGGTCATTCAACCGAAAAGCACCTGATGGCGAAACGTAAGCTCAAACGGCGGGCCGAGAAGGAAAACGAATAGACCATGTTCTTTAATCTTCCTCAGGAGTATCGGGAGGCATCGGCCGGAGAGCTGCGCGAACGAATCACCACCGCCCGCCGGAAACTGGACCGGAAACTGGTCATTCTGGCGCACCACTACCAGCGCATCGAGGTGGTCGAATTCGGCGATCATATCGGTGACAGCTACGCCCTGTCCAAAATTGCCGCCGCCCAGGAAGAGGCTGAAATCATCGTGTTCTGCGGCGTGCATTTCATGGCCGAAGCCGCTGACATTCTTACCGCCGGTCACCAGCGGGTGTTTTTGCCCAATCCCCTGGCCGGCTGTCCGATGGCTGACATGGCCGAGATGGCCGATGTCATGGAAGCCTGGGAGTATCTCCAGCCGTTTGGCGGCGCCGACAAGATCATGCCCGTTTCGTACATGAATACGGCCGCCAGGCTCAAAGCCTTCACCGGCAAAAACGGCGGCTTGATTTGCACTTCGTCAAACGCCGTCGGCGCGCTCAAGTATGCGCTGGATCGACGGGAGAAGGTGTTCTTTTTCCCCGATGAAAACCTGGGGTACAATACCGGCCTGAAAATGGGTTTCGGTCCCGAAGACATGGTTGTCTGGGATTTCACGCGTGATCGCGGCGGTCTGACCGAGGAACAGCTGGAGCGGGCACGAATTGTCCTCTGGAAAGGACACTGTCACGTTCATACCAATTTTACGGCCGAGCATGTCGCCGAGGTTCGAGCGAAGCATCCTGATGTTCAGGTGATTGTGCATCCCGAATGCAAGGCGGAAGTGGTGAGTATTGCCGATGGCGCCGGGTCGACCAAGTATATCGTCGACTACTGCGAGAAAGCACCGGCCGGATCCAAAATAGCTATTGGTACCGAGATCAACCTGATCAATCGGATGGCCCACCTGCATCCCGACAAGACGATTTTTGAGCTTTCCGGCCTGACCTGTCCGGTGTGCGCCAATATGTACCGCACCACCCTGAACGATCTGGCCCATTGTTTGGAGAATTACGAGTCAATGAAACCCATACAGGTCCCGGAACCGATCCGGAGCGATGCGCTCCTTTCCCTGGAACGCATGCTGGAGGTTCAGTAATCGCTGCGAGCACAAGCTTGACGGTGGACCGTGCGGGAGTCTATATTCAAAGAAGAATCAGGGGAGTATCTTTCGCTGTAACCAGTAAGGAAGACTGAAATGGTACAAGATGTATTAGTTCCGCAGATGGGAGAGTCGGTCCTCGAAGGGACCATCCTGGAATGGAAAGTCAAAGTTGGCGATACAGTTGAGATCAACCAGCCCCTCGTGGAGCTGATGACCGACAAGGTCAATATCGAAATTCCTGCCGAATCGGCCGGCATTCTGACGGCTCAATTCGCCAAGGAGGGTGATGTCGTCCCGGTGGGCACCCGTATCGCCACGATCGGTGACGGCAAGGGTGACAGCGCCGTGGCCACCGCGCCCGCCAAGGCCGCTCCCGCCGCTGCCAAAGCCGCCGTCCCGACTCCCGCTCCCGCAACTGCTCCGGCCCCGACCGGCACGGCGCCTGTCGGCAAGGGGAAGATGTCGCCCAAGGTGCGCATGATGATCCGGGAGTACGGTGTGGATCCCGTTACGATTACGCCGACCGGCAAAGAAGGCCGCGTGACGGTCGAAGATGTCATGCGCACAGTTGAGGCCCGCTCATCGGCCGCCGGTTTCACCGGCGGACCTATCCCGTCACCGGCCGCCCCCGTAGTTGGTATGTCGGCACCTGCCGCCGCCCCGGCTGCTCCCGCCGCTCCGGCCGCGACAGCCCCTCGGGAACCGCGGGTTAAGGTGGATATCCCGGTGTTTGCGCCGCTGCCGGAGGCTCAGCGCGAGACCCGCATGCCGCTTGTCGGCGCCCGCAAGGCCATCTCCGATCACATGGACAAGTCCCTGAAGACGTCGGCGCATGTGACCACATTTGAGGAGATAGACTTCACTGAACTGGCGAAGTTCCGTAAGAGCATCAAGCCGTCGTTTGTCGAAACTTACGGTGTGAATATCACTTTCATGCCGTTCATCATCAAGGCGGCCTGCCTGGCCCTGAAAGAATTCCCGACCGTCAACGCGTCGATGACCGACAGTGAAATCATCCTCAAAAACTTCTATAACATCGGCGTCGCTGTTGCCCGCGATGAAGGCCTAATTGTGCCCGTTATCAAAAACGCGGACAAAAAGACGATTGTCGAGCTGGCGGTGGAAATAGTGGAATTGGGCGATAAAGCGCACAACAATCGGTTGATGCCCGATGATGTCTCCGGGGGGACGTTCACCGTCACCAACGCCGGGATGTTCGGCGCCACCGGTTCCACGCCGGTCATTTCGCAGCCGCAGGTGGCCATCCTGGGCGTCCATGCCATTCAACGTCGCCCGTGGGTGGTGAACGAGGAAATCGTGATCCGGGACATCTCCACCTTTGGCATGTCTTTCGATCATCGTCTCATCGACGGTCACACGGCAGTACAATTCTTGCACCGGGTTCACGAGTACCTGGCCGACACCGGCCGCATGCTTCTGCAACTGCGATAGGGAAGGCACGCCTTGGACAGGTTATACGGATGGCATCTGCACCTGGGGCGCGTTGATTATGAACGCACCCTGGGCTGGCAGCACGGTCTGGTACGCATGAGGGAGCAGGGGTTCGCCCGTGATACAATTATCACCGTCGAACACCCTCCCGTGATCACGGTCGGCAAGGACGGTCATAAGGAGAATTTCGCAGGCTTGGAAACCAAACCCGTGTTTATTGAACGCGGGGGCGATGTCACCTACCACGGTCCCGGGCAGCTGGTGGTGTACTTCATTTTCAATCTCACCCGTCGCGGTCGCGACCTTCACAAGCTCATGGATGACATCCAGCAGGGGATTATCAGAACTCTCGCAGACCTGGGTATCACGGCCTCTAAAGGCACTGAAAACACCGGTGTGTGGGTTGGTGAGGAGAAAATCGCGTCCATCGGCGTCGCGGTCAAACGTTGGATATCGTTCCACGGGGCCGCCATCAACCTGAATACGCGCTTGTCTGATTTTGGACAGATACAACCCTGCGGGCTCAATCCGGGGATTATGACGTCAACCGAGAAGCTCCTGGGCCGTCAACTGGATCTGGCCGAAACCGCCACGTCACTGGTGGCCCATTATGAGGCGATATTCGACACTCCGTTTGCTCCGATTGACCTGGAGACTCTGGCCGAGGACGTGGAAAGCCAGTCCGGCGGCTACGAAATTTGACCCAACTGCTCCACTAAGCGGGAACCGATCCATTTCCGGGGGGTTATAGCCTCCATACGGTCACAGGCACGCCTCCACGGCCCGTATGTGACCCGGCTCATCGAACGTGAGCGAGGTAATTCCTTTCAATAGTCATTAGGCAATAGGGACGGAGAGAGCATGTCGACAGACACGGAACTGAGAGGAAAAGTTGCATTCGTATCGGGCGCCACGCGCGGTATTGGTCTGGCCATTGCCGAGCGTCTGGCTGAACGGGGCGCCAACATAGTGGTGAACTACTTCCGCAGTCGCGAAGGTGCCGAACGGGCGGTTCGCCGCATTAAGGCCTTCGGTGTAGAGGCTTACGCCCATCGCGCCAACATGGGCAACCACAAGCAGATTCCGGCCATATTTGAAGGCATCAAAAAACGTTTCGGCAAGATGGATATCCTGGTGTCCAACGCTGCCCTCGGTTTGTATCGCAATCTGATGGATATCGATGACAAAGCCTGGGATGTGGCCATGCACACCAATGCGCGCGCGTTTCTGCATTGCATCCAACTGGGTACCAGTATTATGCCGGACAACGGCCGCATTGTCACCCTGTCATCGTTGGGTTCCATTCGGTACATCCCCGGCTACTCGGCTATCGGCGTATCCAAAGCCGCGCTGGAAAACATCGTGCGCTATGCGGCCATCGAGATGGCCCCCCGCCAGATAACGGTCAACGCCGTATCCGGCGGGTTTATCGACACCGCCGCCCTGTCGTCGTTTCCCAATTTTGAACAGATGAAAGCCGAAGTCACCGAACGGACGCCGTTCAAGCGTATCGGTCGTCCCGCCGAGGTTGCCGATGTCGCCGTGTTTCTGGCCAGCCCCCGGGCAAGCTGGATTACCGGACAGACGATCATTGTCGACGGCGGCTATTCGTTGATGTAGGAATCTCCGGACCGGGTGTCTTGTTGACTTGCGAGCGACGGATCTTCCGGGAGGCCGGACCGTCGCTTTGTAATGTATACAATCGCGCCCAGCACGAAAAGCAGGACGGATATGACCTGGTTATAGGTGGCTTCAACACCGCCCAGGCTAAAAATCATGGCGTCTTCGTAATACCGCACATACTCGATGACAAACCGGAAAAACGCCTCGACCATGAACGTGATGCCGACCAGTTGCCCGGCGAATTTCCTCCGGTTCAGCCGGTAGTGCAGATAGGCAAACAGCAGCAGCCCGTACGCCGAGCTGTACAATTGCGCCGGATGAATGTGCTGTGATCCAAACAGGGCCCAGGGGACAGATCCCATCGGGAACTCCACGCCCCACGGCAAATCAGTTGGCGTGCCAAAACAGCAACCGGTAAGGAAACAGCCGATCCGACTGATGCCGATACCCAGCGCCAGGGTGGGGGCGAAGTGGTCAAAGGTGTCAAGCACATTGAGCTTTTTCCACTTGCAGTACAGGTATGCGCCTCCGATGGCCGCCAGCACACCGCCGTACAGATTCATTCCGGCGATGCCGAACTGACCCGGTTGAAACGGATTGATGGCATCAAGGAGGTGACCGGAGAACTCACTCCAATGGAGCAGGACATAGGCGATGCGGGCGCCTATGACTCCCCCGAAAATCAGGATATACGCGATACTGAGGTACTGCTCGAACGGTCGCTTGTGCTTTGCGCAAGCGCGGTGAATGTACCAGATGCCCAGCAGAAACGACAGTGCCATCATGAGACCGTAGGAGCGGATGGGAACAGGGCCTATTTCAAACAGATCAGGACACATGCTGGCCTTCTTTGGTAGTGAGCTGGACTGACATTACCCGGTTCGCGGTCCACCGGTCGTGATAGTGGTTCACGAGAAAGATCGACAGCCACGCTATCAGTGCGCCGACAACAACATCGGAGAGATAGTGAAACCGTCCCCAGACCGTTCCGGCGGCGAGTCCCACCACAATTGGCAACAGGACCAGACCGATTTTGCGGTAGTGCTGCAGGCAGTAGACCATGATGATCAATGCGACACCGGTGTGGGACGATGGCATGGCGCCGCCATGGACTGCGCCGCGTGCGATCACGTATTCCACCACCTTGCGAAATACCGGTCCGTCGACCGCGTGCTGATACTGCTCCGCGAAATACCAGCGCGGCCCCTCCACCGGATACAACGAAAACAGGATGTAGGACGCGAAAAATGTGATAGCCGCTGCCGCCGTTATCCGCTTGAGGACGTCCCAGTCGCCCCGGAAAAACAGGAAAAGCGCCGTGGACGGCAGCATCAGGTAGTAACTGCCGTAGCAGAACGACAGGAGCTCCGTCCAGAACGTGGTCAGCAGCTTCGTATCGATGAACAGCGTGGGATGCACGCCCAGAATCATCTTCTCGAAAGTTACCAGCTGCCAGTCAAAATACTCCGGGAAAACCAGGTGCATCAGACCGCCGGTGGCGCGATAGAAAAAGCTGAACATGACAGCAGGATACAGCAGGCGCACGACAGCATAACCCCGGCCCTCGTGCTCGTCGATATGATAGGCGATAACTGCAGCTACCGAGCCCATGACCGCATAAAACACAAGCGACTTGTCATAGTCCCCGAACGGGCGGCCCATGAGCAGGATCCAGACAACCATGAGAGCGCAGTACCCGACCACTAACCAGTCCATGGGGTAGGCCCGTTGCGCGAATCTGGTCACCACGTCTTTCATCTACCGTTGTTTTTTCTCTTTGAGATGTCCGCCGACAACAAGCACGATCTCACCTTTGATCGAGCGGTCGGCAATGGCGGCATTTATCTCACTCACCGTGCCGCGAATGTACTCTTCGAACTTCTTGCTGATTTCGCGGGCCAGGCAAGCCGGGCGATCCCCCAGGACTACGAGTATGTCCGCCAGGGCCTTGTGCACGCGATGCGGTGATTCATAAAATACCAGGGTGTGAGCCAGCGGCTCAAGCTCGGCCAGACGATTTCGGCGTGTGGCACCCTTGTTGGACAGGAACCCTTCGAAAAAGAAACGGTCGGTGGGCAGGCCTGAGGCCGTCAACGCCGGAATGATCGCCGTTGGCCCCGGCAGAGCCATGACCTCGATGCCCGCGTCAACCGCCGCCCGCACGACACGATAGGCCGGGTCCGAAATCCCCGGCGAACCGGCATCGGTAACCACCGCCACATCCTGACCTTCCCTCACAAGATCAATCAACTGACCGGCCCGGGCCTGTTCGTTGAACTCGTGATAGGAAATCAGACGTTTGTGGAGATCGAGTTTTTTGAATAAACCACCGCTTACCCGCGTGTCTTCGCAGGCCACCACTTCAACCGCACGGAGTATTTCCACTGCCCGGGCGGTCAGGTCGCTCATGTTGCCGATCGGCGTGGGGACCAGGTATATTTTGCCGGGAGTGTCAGCCATATGGATTGCTCAGGCGTCCAGATCAACGTCTCCGGGGATAGGCCCGCGGCCCAGCGGCGCAACGTCCGGAACATACCGTTTGAAGGCGTTTCTGTTGAGCATGCCGATGATGCGACTGGCGTCAACCGGGTCAATACCGGCGGCCTCCAGTTGTGCCATGGACATGATCCCCTCATCGAGCACTTTCCCGAGAATAATGTCGATCGTTTCGTAGGTGACGCCAATCTCGCCCTCGTCGGTCTGACTGGTCCAGAGATCGGCCGAGGGGGCCTTCGTGAGTATCGCCTCGGGCACGTGGAGATGACGAGCCATCCGGCGAACCTCGGTCTTGTACAACTCTCCGATAGGGTTCAGGGAGCAGGCCGAATCACCGTACCAGGTAGTATACCCAAGGGCGGCTTCGGTTCGATTGCCGGTGCCCAGTACCAGGCGACCGGTTTCGTGCGCGATATCAAACAGAATCGACATCCGTTCCCGAGCCATCTTGTTGCCCGCCCGCAGCCGGATATCATCGGTGATTTTGTCGTAGTAGGCGTCAATCATGGGCGAGATGTCAATCTCTCGTGACGTGATACCCAGCCCGGCCACCAGCTCACGGGCGTCGGTAACGGAACTCTCCGACGATGTCCGGTAGGGCATCAGGATCCCCAGGACTTTTTCCGCTCCCACCGCCTCGACGGCGAGCGTCGCCGACAGGGCAGAGTCAATCCCCCCGGACAGGCCGATTACAAAGCCGTCGAGTCCGGATCGTCCGAGTTTGCCGGCTAAAAATCGTTTGATGGTAGTGATTGACTTTTCGAGATCGAATACGTAGCTCATAGTATGCTCCTCAAGCAGCAACAATAGCACATCGGGTTGCGGCTTTCAAGAGAAATGTCCGAGGACCTTGACGACCGTTCACACGGGGAGTTATATTCAGCCATTAACATCACTTAACGAAAGGTACGGATACAATGAGCGTTAACAAGGTGATACTGGTAGGCAGACTGGGCAAGGATCCCGAGCTGAAGTATACGCCCTCCGGGCGGGCCGTGGCAACCTTCTCCCTGGCCACTGATCGTCGCTGGACCGGCCAGGACGGCCAGAAGAACCGGGTGACCACCTGGCACAATATTGTCTCCTGGGGCAAGCAGGCCGAAATCATGAAGGAGTACCTGCGCAAGGGTCAGCAGGTGTATCTGGAGGGGCGCATAGACAACCGCAGTTACGACGACAAGGAAGGTAACAAGAAATACATCTCCGAGGTCGTGGTGGAGAACTTCTCGTTTATCGGCAGCCGCGAAGGCGGTTCGGGCGATGATATCCCTGCGGGCGGTCCCGCCCCCGATATGCCGGAAAACGATTCGGGCGGCGATGACGACCTTCCGTTCTGATCAAAAAACGACCAGAAGCAGCGTAAAGGCCCTGATGTCAGGGCCTTTCTTGTTGTGTGAAAATAGCACAGATATTGCAAACATTGGGCTGTAAAGCACGTTCTCTACTACCGAATTATAGTCTCGAAAGACATGGGATGAACTCCCGGACAGTATTTACATCTTCCGCAAAGGGAGGCTTTACAATGACCGTCGCCCACATGCTGACCGACCCCGTACATTGGAAGTCGCAGTTGTACCGAACGACTGCCTTTATGGCTCTCTCGGCCATCCTGACATCTGCAGCGCTGATCACCTATTTCTCTAATGCTGAGATGGCATCGTCCGGGACTGCCGCCACCAATCCCCTGCATATCGGGGTGGTGACTCTCATGCCGTATATGATCTCCGCTGTCATCGCCGCCATTACGGCGATTGCCGCCATGACCATAATTCCGGCGGCGCAATTCGGCGAATCAACCAGCAGGATTATGCAGGGATTAAACGAAGTCCAGGCCGGCGACCTGACCGCTCGCGTACGCCTCAGCAGTAATGATCAGTTGAAAGAGGCCGGCAACAGCTTCAATTCGGCCGTTTCCGAATTGAGTAACAGCATCGCTCAGTGGAAAGTGATCGACCGCCAGCAATGGGGAGCCCTGTGCCGTATTCGGGCGGCCGTTGAATCCAACCATCCTGAGGAAGCGCTTCAGTTTGTTGAGGAAATGGAACGAAACTGGGACAAAATCGCCGAAATCGAAAATCGGCTAATCACCTGAGGACGTATCAAGCTTTTTTTCCAGCTGTCTGACCCGCTTGAGCAGTTCCGGCAAGCGGGTCAGCGATGCCTGTATACGGTTGGTCTCGATAAGCCCCCGGGCCGGAGAACCAAATACCTTCGTGCCCGCCGGAACCGATTTTGCCACGCCCGACTGGGCACCGATCTGGACATCATTGCCAATCTCAATGTGTCCCACCACACCAACCTGACCGGCCAGCACAACACGGTTGCCAACCTTCGTAGAACCGGAAATACCCACCTGGGAGACAATGATACAGTCATCGCCAATCACGACATTATGACCGATTTGCACCAGGTTGTCGATTTTGGTCCGCCGGCCGACTTTCGTTGGCCCGATCGCACCCCGGTCAACGGTCGTGTTGGCGCCAATCTCCACATCGTCGGATACCTCAACCCAGCCTATCTGCTTGATCTTTTTCAGCCCCGTGGGGGAAGGGGCGAACCCGAAACCGTCGGACCCTATCACGGCTCCCGCGTGCAGGATTACGTTGTTACCGATACGACAGCCGTGCATAATGCGTACGCCGGGGTAGAAGAGGCAGTTGGCGCCGATCCGGACATCACGGCCGACAAAAACCGATGACAACAACCGCGTGCTCGCACCTATCGCGGCGCCGGCCGCCACATCGCAAAGCGGCCCCACACAGGCCGTGGCATCAACAGTAGCACTCTCGTGTACCTGCGCCGAGGCATCTATCCCCGGGGCCATCGGAACGGCATCCGCGTACAGCATGTCGACAATGTGAGCATAGGCAAGGTAGGGGTTGGCGTGGCGAATGACCGGCCGATGCTGGCAGGGGACACCCGGGGCCAGAATCAATGCCGAGGCGCCGGTTGTTGCAATGTGCCGGGTGTATTTGGCGTTGGCCACGAAACTGATGTCGCCGGATCCGGCCGATTCGATTGGAGCGACCCCCGTGATGAGAGTCTCGCCGTCACCGTCGACCGTCGCCTCTACGGCGGCGGCCAACGCGTGCAGCGTGAATGCTTTTGGATTATTCGATTCTATCAAGGGCTTCGAGAACCTTATCGGTGATATCGTAGGTCTCTTTGATGTAGCCGATGCCGGACATGTTGGTCAGGACCAGGTCGTAG
>JAHIVM010000172.1 GCA_018816665.1 Candidatus Zixiibacteriota bacterium | reverse complement strand
TCGCAACACGCGCCTGGCCATGCAGCAGAACGCCCTGCAGCTGGATGCTCAAATGGCTGAGCTGGACTATCAGATCAAGTCCGCGCACCGTCTGTTCAACCAGAATCGGACTTTGCTGGAGCGCCAGATGGTTTCACAGGATATGTTTGATGAATCCAGTGATCATTATGACTATCTGGTGCGCAAGCGGGAACTCACAATAGAAACCCAGCGCCAGGATTCACTTTTTCGGAGTCTTCAGATTGAAATGCTGGAGGCATCGGTGGCTCGAATAGAGGCGAATCTCACGATCGTCCGGCAGAACCTCGACAATCTCGTCCTGCGTGCGCCGGTCAGCGGCCGTTTGACGTCGCTCAACGCGGAAATAGGGGAGTCCAAGTCACGCGGGGAGCGTCTGGGCCAAATCGACGTACTCGACGGGTACAAAGTCCGGGCTGAAGTGGACGAGCACTATATCACGCGCGTGGATGTAGACCGGTCGGGAGAGTTTGATCTTTCGGGCGCAACCTATCATCTGACTGTCACCAAGATTTATCCCGAGGTTGCTGATGGTCGCTTCCAGATTGATCTGGAATTTGTCGACAGCGTCCCCGATGACCTTCGTCGCGGCCAGACGGTTCATGTCCGGCTGGAACTTGATGATCTCTCCAATGCCGTGCTGCTGGCCCGGGGCGGGTTCCACCAGTCGACCGGCGGGAACTGGGCGTATGTCGTGGTGGAATCAGGTGACTACGCGGTGAAGCGGGACATTCGTCTGGGTCGAAAGAATCCCAAGGTCTTTGAGGTCCTTGAGGGACTTGAACCGGGTGAGCGAGTGATTACCTCGTCGTACAGCAGTTTCGGAGATGTCGACAGACTGATCCTCACCAACTGATACAAAGCGAGAACATAAGCGGTTAGCAGGAGATAAACTATGATACGCACGGTTGACCTGAGAAAGCAGTACACCACGGAGGAGGTGGAGACCACCGCCCTGAACAACGTAAATATCGAAATCAAGGACGGTGAGTTCGTGGCGATCATGGGGCCGTCGGGATGCGGCAAATCCACCTTACTCAACGTGCTGGGAATGCTCGATAACCCGTCGCACGGCGAGTACCACTTTCTCGACCATGAGGTGTCGAGGTTTACGGAACGTCAGCGGGCCAACCTCCGCAAGGAGAATATCGGGTTTGTCTTTCAGAGTTTCAACCTGATTGATGAACTGACGGTGGCGGAGAATATCGAGCTGCCCCTGTTGTACCTGGGTGTATCCACCGCCCACCGCAGACTGCGGGTTCAGGAAATCATGGAACAAATGAACATCGCCCCACGCAAAAATCACTTCCCGCAGCAGCTTTCCGGCGGTCAGCAGCAGCGCGTAGCGGTCGCCCGGGCGGTGGTGGCCAAACCCAAGCTCATCCTGGCCGATGAACCTACCGGTAACCTGGATTCCAATCATGGCGATGAAGTCATGCGCCTGCTCACCGAACTGCACGATGCCGGAACGACAGTTGTCATGGTTACCCATGCGCCGGCGTATGCCGACTTCGCGCAGCGGGTGATTCACCTTTTTGACGGTCATGTGGTCACGGAGAACTTCCAGGGCCGCGTTCAGGCATGAAACTCGACTTGTAAACTGTAAGCATTGGAAGCGGTCATGTTCAGGAATTACCTCAGAGTTGCGATACGCAGTCTGCTTCGTCAGCGGATGTACGTCATGGTCAACGTGGCGGGACTGGCGATAGGTTTGGCGGCCTGCCTGCTTATCACCGGATTCGCTCTTAACGAGTTGCGCTTCGAGCGCTGTCACGAAAAGCACAACCGAATCTACCGAATCGACGGTTTGTACAACTACGGTGATTCGCAGGTGAGCATGGCCAACATCATGCCGGCGGTCGGGCCGGCCGTCAGGGCCGAATTCTCCGAGGTGGAGGAGGTCGTCCGGCTACATCATTTGTGGGAAGTCACTTTTGAGTTCAGTCCGGAGGATCGTATCACCACCGATACGGTTCTCGCCGCCGAACCGTCGGTTTTCTCCGTATTCACTCTGCCGCTGATATCCGGCAATCCCAAAACGGCGTTGAGCGAGCCGCTGTCGATGGTGGTTTCCAGGGCCGTGGTGCGGGATCATTTTGGCGGCGTTGATCCGGTCGGCAAAACGGTCCGGTGTGACGACAGTCTTCTTCTGACCATTACCGGCGTGATGGCGGATATCCCGGCCAATACACAAATCAGACCCGAGTATATGCTTTCGCACGCGACACTCCCCCGGATGGGTTTCGATGTCGAGTCCTGGTCGGAGCTGTTTCAGGACTACACGTATGTTCTGCTGACCCCAGGGGCGGATCCGTCCGTGATCGAGAATGCCCTGCCCGAACTCATTGCCCGGCACACCGAGGAAAACAGCGGAGTTTCGTACGACTTGCAGATGCAGCCGCTTGATGACATTTACCTGCACTCAAATCTGAGCTATGAACTGCACCCCAACGGAGATCCGGAGTCCACCTATGTTGTGTCGGCGGTGGCTGTCCTGATTCTCCTGCTGGCCTGCATTAATTTCGTGAATCTCACCACGGCACGGTCCACCCGGCGGATGAAGGAAGTGGGCGTGCGCAAGGTTATGGGTGCCAGGCCCGGTCAATTGATGAAGCAGTTCCTCACCGAATCGGTGTGTATGACGATACTATCCATGCTGCTGGGCATTGTGCTGTTCGAACTGGCCAAACCACAATTGGAGGCGTTTCTCAATCGGCGCCTCGCCATCGACCTGTTCGGGGATCCAATGCTGCTGGGGGCCATGCTGGTGATGATTCTCATTGTAGGTGTACTTTCCGGCAGCTATCCCGCATTCGTGCTGTCCCGTTTCCGACCGACCACCGTACTTCGGGGAGCTCGCTCGGGGGGTATGTCCCGACCAATAGTCCGTCGCGCCCTGGTGGTTTTCCAACTGGCGGTGGCGGTGACGCTCATGTGCTCGACCTTTGCCATCAAACGGCAAATCGAGTATTCAATGTACAGCGATCCCGGATACGTCAGCAAAAACATCCTGCTTATCGAGTTTGCTGAAGGAACTGCGAGCGACAGGCGCACCCTGCTGGCGGATGAGATCAGGACCGTGCCGGGGGTTCTCGCTGCCAGTCACGCGTCGGAAGCTCCGGGGGAGGGACGCTGGTCATTGTATGGTCTGTTTCTTGATGAGGCCCGGGTTGACGGTCAGAAGCTTGCTAACGGCATGCAGGTGGACTGCGAATTCATACCAACGCTGGGACTTGAGCTGGTCGCCGGTCGTAACTTCTCACCGGACCTCTCAACAGACAGGAGCGAGGCATTGATTCTTAACGAGGCTGCGGTTGCTGATTTCGGCCTTGAAGAGGCAATCGGCTCTAAGATCTATCGACGCAACGGAGCCTATACGGTGATAGGCGTCATGAAGGATTTCCGCAGTCACTCCACCCATAACGCCATAGCACCGTGTATGCTGCTAATGCATGGTGGTGACGCCCGTGAGATTGTGGTCAGGTTGGCCGATGACGACATTGCCGAAGCAACGGCCGGCATCGCCGATCTCTGGGCCCGGCACTTCCCGGATGAGCCGATGAAGCACCGGTTTCTGGAAGACATCATGCGGCACACATACGACAACGAGGTGAAGGCCGAAACGATGTTTCTTGCGTTTTCCGGCCTGGCTATACTGGTGGCTTGCCTGGGGCTGTTTGGTC
The DNA here is from genome assembly GCA_018816665.1 of Candidatus Zixiibacteriota bacterium. Lineage (GTDB taxonomy): Bacteria > Zixibacteria > MSB-5A5 > GN15 > FEB-12 > JAHIVM01. The sequence continues at coordinate 1,221 of JAHIVM010000172.1, read as the reverse complement.
TGGCGGCTTTCACGGCGGAACGACGTATCAGAGAGATAGGCATCCGTAAGACCCTGGGAGCCTCGATTGGCAGCATCGTCACCATGCTCTCGCGAGAATTCGCCCTTCTGGTCGTTGTGGCCAGCGTGGTAGCCTGGCCGGTAGCCTACTGGCTGATAGACACCTGGCTGCAGGATTTCGCCTTCCGCATGGACATAAGTTGGACGATTTTCGTATTTGCCGGAGCCACGGCCTTGCTCGTTGCCCTGGGGACTGTCAGCTACCAGGCGGCACGGGCGGCGATGACCAACCCGGCGGATGTACTGAGGCACGAATGATATCTATGGACACCACCAGCACTATGATATGCCGGGAGCGGAGAGAGACCTCTACCCGCACCACCGTACACTTTCTCCGTTGCTCCCGGATATCGCAGTGCCGTGACCGGCAGTTCCATTGATGCACGAACAACGCACAGGAAGCGACGTATGCTCAGGAATTATTTGAAAATCGCAATCAGGTACCTGCTGAAACACCGGGGATATTCGGCTATCAATGTGCTCGGCCTGGCCATCGGGCTGGCCTGCACGATTCTGATTGGTTTGTGGATCCAGGACGAACTTAGCTTCGACGGTTTCCATGCCAACGGTGATCGCATTCATCGCGTTCTTCTGGACGCGGGTATGCACAACAACTCGCACGTCCAGTGGAAAACCCAGGGACCGCTGGCTGCCACGCTCAAAACCGACATCCCCGAGATATCTCACGCTACTCGCTATTCGGAAACCGGCCGCTTGCTGCTGACGTACGATGGTCAGTCGATCCTGCAGGACAAGATCGGGCTCACTGATCCCGACTTCCTGGCCATGTTCACCTACCCGATGATCCAGGGTGATCCTGCCACCGCGCTCTCGAGTCCCGGTTCACTTATCCTCACGGAAAGCATGGCTCGGAAGCTGTACGGTGATGCCGATCCAATGGATCGAGTGCTGAATATCGGCGGGGCGGTCGACTGCATGGTCAAGGGCGTCATACAGGATCCACCGGTTCATTCAACATTTCAGTTTTCCTGTCTCATTCCGTTCGAGCACGTCATTGATATTCATCCTCAGTTCGGCAACATGATCGAAGACTGGCACGTCAACGGCTGGCAGACTTTCGTGATGCTGACCGATGTGCACGCGGCCGGCTCGGTGAGTGATCAGGTAGGTCGGTTTGTGATACCGGACGAGGAAGAGGAAG
>JAHIVM010000171.1 GCA_018816665.1 Candidatus Zixiibacteriota bacterium | reverse complement strand
GGTGTTCGGATGATGACGATGACAATCCGATCTCTCCCGGTGACCTGAATGATCCGAACTTCCAGGTTTTCAGCAGCGAGTTCGAGGATATCGATGAAATGACCGGCCGGATGCTCGTCATGATGTTTGAGATGATTGATGTAATATCAATTGATCCGTCTTCACCGGCAGTGCTTGCGGCGCCGGAGGCACCCTGGGATGTCGAATGGCACGCGGCCAGTAACTACTGGGTGGGGACCCGAACCGAGTACGAGGAGAGCGACACGATGCACTTCACGGACTCCGTGCAATTCCGTCATGGCGCCACCGTTGTACAATATCCGAACGATGATTCCCTTACCGAGGTCCGAAGCTATTTCACGCTGGTTGCCAACGGACCGGAAATCAACACGGGGGTGGCGCATCAGAATCTGGTTTTGACGCGCAGCTCGGGTGACTCCGATACGCTGGTGCTCAACGGTACTCAGAGTTTCGTTGTGGATGCGCTCTGGGACGATGTCGACGGGACGGACACCACGTATTATGCGGTCGACAATTCAACCACTTCCGCATTTACCAACATCCTCTGGGACACTCGGGCGATGTTTGACGAGGAAGAGGAAGAACTCAACTGCCCGCTTTCCGGGTCAATCGCCCACACGGCCACTGTTGATATTACTGTATCCGGAGCAGCCACTGCTCACGTCACCGGTCAGTGGACCGTGACGCAGGTGTTCGACCACGGTGAAATTGCCATTACGGTGTCCAACGGTTCGACCAATTGGTCGATGACTGAGGACTGCGATACCGGCACGCTGCCGGGCGAGATTCTCACGGGCGCAGACTCGGCGTTTGTCGATGAGGCTCTCGGCGGTGAGATGCTGGGTTCGTTCATGAACAGCACTGAGTTCACAATGGGTCTGTTGGATTATATCCCGGGTATCCCGGGGTCGTCCGGGAAGTCGGCGTTTCGTGCTCTGGCCGCGGATACGGTGATTTTTGATTCGCTCAGTTATACGTATGGCAGCGGCTGGCACATCTTCTATGTCGAGGCGATGGTGATCTCCGAGGACGGCATGGATACGGATTCCACCTGGGTGCAGGGTATTGACTCAATACAGATTCTGGTCGGTGGCGCCGTGGTTCAGTTCCCGCCGTCGACCGAGGACAGCCTGTCCGGCGTGAACTTCCGCGCCCACGTAGATATAGAGAATTCAGATGAGTTTGGCGGGTCCATGGCTCATCGCGTGGATATCGTTCAGTTCGCCGACGGCGCCGACACGTTGCTGGAGGTGAACGCAACTACTTCGGACACGCTCAGTTCCGGATACTGGAGTGAGGGCGTGGTCTGCGCATTCGACGCCACGAGTAACGCCGTGGTTACCGATTTGGTGATGGATCCGGACGCCGAGGCCGAGTGCCCGCATTCAGGATCGATTTCGGCCGTTAGTACCGTGGAGCTGTATTGTGAAGGGACGAATCCCGACGTGCCCAGCTCGTACAATATCAACGGTACCTGGACGGTTGGTGTGGTAGCCAACGGCAACAACACGGTGACTGTCTCGTTTTCCAACGGTTTGGTGAGTTGGTCGATGGTGACCGATTGTGAATAACTGAACGTCGATTGATTCTGACAGGTCGAAAGGCCTGAAGGTTTTGCAACGGGTGCCCGTTTTCGGGCGCCCGTTTTCTGTGGGCGAATTGCGGTCCAGATGACCGGGGTCATCCAAAACACTTGACGATTCGATCAAAAATGGGGATAATAGGGCGCCTGCCGGACTTCCGGCGGATTTTGCTCTGGCGACGGAGGAGTGGCTGAGTGGTCGAAAGCGGCGGTCTTGAAAACCGTTGTGCCGAAAGGTACCGTGGGTTCGAATCCTACCTCCTCCGCCATAATCTGTAGTAGGTCGTATCACGGAGCTTTACGCTGCTGATTGAAGCCATTCCTCCGGTCTTCCGGCCGGTTCCACAATGATCAGGTGCCCCGACAGCCTTCAGGCTTCTCAGCGTTTGTCGACCACAAGCGGGTTGGCTGGATCGGCGGCCCATTCCTGCAGCGAAGCCATATATACGGCGACATCGGTGAAACCGAGCCGGACCATAACGAAGGCAGCTGACGATGCTGCGACTCCCGCCCCGCAATATGTTATAGTACGTGCCTTACGGTCGCCATCAAACATCGAAGCAAGCTCGTCGTGAGGTCGGTAGCAGCCTGACTCGTCGACGAGTGCTGTAGCCGGTACGTTGCGGGCGCCCGGGATATGACCGGGTCGGCCGTAGAGGGCCATCTTCCCGTGGAAGTGGGGCTCATGCATTGCGTCGATCAGGGAGACAGCCTCGTCGTTGATCGCCGCAAACACCTCGTCTCGGTCGGCTATCAGTGATGGCCGGGGTGCGGGGGTGAGTTGTCTCGCAACACGGTCGGCGGGCTCTGTCGACAACGGACGTCCCTCCGTGGTCCAGGCACTCAAGCCGCCGTCAAGCACGGCCGCGCGGTCGAAACCGACCCATCGCAGCATCCACCAAACTCGGGCCGCCCAAACCGACTTGAACCCATCGTACAGCACCACGCGGCAATCATCACCAACACCCAATGCGCCCATGGCGGAGCAGAATTGCTCCGGGGTCGGCATGGCGAAACTCAGTGGACTGCCCGGGTCGCAAAGACTGCCCATGAGATCTGCAAATGCGGCCGACGGAATGTGACCAGTCTCGTAGTCTGTCCGACCACTCATTGCTCGAAGGCCACCTTTTTCGTTTGGTTCCATGCGGACACTGCAGTCGAGCACAATCAGATCAGGATCATCGAGGTGCCGGCTCAACCACTCCGTCGTCACAAGCGTTCCCATCGCTTCATGGGCAACGGTATCAGACAGTGATTGCGACATCACGGGGGCAGCAATCAGTATCAGCGCCGCCGTCAGAGCGACAGGTGCAAAGGAGCCGTAGCGAGACAACATTAGATACTCCTGTCAATGGGGTTACTTTTAGTTAGTAGACCGACTGCAGACGAAAAAGTTGCGTCGCCCATGGAAAAGACTGCGATTGCAACTGACGGTTGTTTCCCCAAGCTCTGCCACAGTCTATCCATTGCTAGAGTAGTATACTGAGTTCTGATTGATGTGTGGGAGAATGTCAGGGGGGATTTGGACAATCAGTGGTCAATGTCGGCCGACAATCCCAGTACGATCGGACAACCCAGGCTCTCGAGGATGAAAGCCGTCTCCATGTCCTGAATCGGAGCGCTCCACGCTTCGACAATTGTAACCTGCGGGATGCCTATGGTAATGCTGCGCCCTTCTTTGGACAGCTCTGTTTTCAAACGTCCCGCCACCT
>JAHIVM010000170.1 GCA_018816665.1 Candidatus Zixiibacteriota bacterium | reverse complement strand
GTTGTCCTTTAGCAATCGATATGGGCAGTCCTCTTCACTTGACGGGTTCGAGGACAATATAGTCAGAGATACGGGAGTTTGCCACTACTGTTTCGTCGGGTACCGGCGCCCACTGCTTTAGGGGTTTACGCGACAGTCCCCGATCCGTACATTGACGCTGCGACCGCTACTATAATAGTGGAAGCGGTCATTCTGAGAATCGACGTTACATCCGGGAGATATGCTGTGAACCTGATGAGCCTCTTTACCGAACCCGAAAAACCGTCGAGTTACTGGGCAGGCAAATACAAAATCCCGTGGGATGACCCGGCTTTCAGTTCCCGCATGCTGGCCGAGCATCTTTCGCAGGATCACGACATGGCCAGCCGCAGGGCGGAAAAGATCGACCTGCATGTTGAGATGATTCACAAGACGGTCATGAATGGGTTGGCCGGGAAGATTCTGGACCTGGGTTGCGGTCCGGGTTTTTACGCCGAACGTCTGGCGGCGCTCGGGCATACGGTGCACGGCATAGATTTCTCGCCGGCCTCGATTGCGTACGCGGTCGAAAACACAACCCATCCCGATCTGTGCAGCTATGTTCACGGCGATGTTCGTACTGAGGAATTCGGGAGCGGGTATGATCTGGCGATGATTCTGTTTGGCGAGTTCAACACGTTTCCGCCGTCCGAGATCGGGGCGGTACTCAAGCGGATGCATGCGGCACTTGGCGACGGCGGCCGGGTGTTGCTTGAGGTGCAGGAGTACGAGGCGATCAAACGTCGCGGCGGGGAGTCACATACCTGGTTTCAATCCAAGTCCGGGTTGTTTTCGGGGCGGCCGCATTTGTTCCTGACGCATAACGACTGGGATGACGATCAGTCGGTCACGCGGGAGCAGTTTGTGGTGATTGATGCCGAGAGCATGGATGTCTCCCGGTACTGCTGCACGACCCAGGCCTACACGACGGATGAGTACATGGCGATTGTGACGGGCGTTGGTTTCAGGAACGTGACCATCGGTCCGGCCTGGGGAGATGCCAATGACTCCACGCAATCGTCCATGCGGATGGTGCAGGGGGAGCGGTAGCGGGGGCTCGGGCTAACAAATGTCGGCCAACCCTTCAGCCGCCGTCCCCTCCTGTCGGTAATCTGATGGAAACCGATCCACTGCGCGATCAATTTCTTGAATACGCTAGCGAGGCATCGGTACTTGATATAGAACCCGTTGGACGGGAGGTGTTTCATGACTCAGTTTTATGCCCTGCTAATTGCGGCCGCCCTCGGCGTCACTATCATTGTACTGATGCCACAGGTCATGAGCTTTCGCATCAGCGTCCTGAAAGTACTCAGGCTCTCCGGGCTGGCCGACTGGCATCAGCGGCACTTTCAGTTCCTGGTGAAACTGATGCGCGTGATTGTGGGTGGGATCGTTATTCTGCTTCTGTATCTCGCGTACAATTTGCGGTGATGATCCAACTCACGGTGCCGTCATGTGTCTCACGTGACGGCTGCTTACTGTACGATCGAATCCCACGTCTAAAGACGCGGCGTACCCGTTGCAACTCAGCTACGCCAGCCATAAACCCGGCCGGACAAACTCGGCCGGGCCACACAGCCGGGCAGGTGTTTGGAATCAACGACAGGAGTTCGCTGTATTTGGGTGGCCTGCTCAAACTTGTTTGAGCAGGGATCAATCCGTTGGTACAACTTAATCCTGACTCACGGTGCCGTCATGTGTCCTCACGTGACGGCTACCGACGTCTATGATCGAATTTCACGTCTGAAGACGTGGATATCTGAACACATGCGGTCGGGTGAGGGCACCCAACCGCACGATCTTACTCCCTACGGACAGGCGGGCAGGGCCGGGAAGGTGATGAAGAGATGGTCGATCAGGGCCGTCAAATCACCCACATCAATGGAACCGTCGGGCGACGCCATCGGCGCAATATCGGCCTCCTCGGGACAACATATGGCCGTAAAGTTGATGAACAAGTGGTCGATCAGGTTGGTTAGATCGGAAACATCTACCCCCTGATCACCCGCATTGCAGTTCGGCTGCAACTGGACATTCCCGCGCGTCCCCTCGCAACACGTTACCACCGAAACACCATGCGGTCCGGGACCGTCGGGTACCACGCCGTGACAGGTAACACAGTTGTTCAGCGTGCCGGCATATCCCTGCAGCGCGATATTCTGCACATTGTCCCGGGCGTTTCCGCTCGGCAGGATGGCATGCGGTTCACCGTGACAGGCACTGCAGAACAGGCCGCCGTGACCGCGGGACTCGCGGAACAACTTGCCGGGTTCCTCGGCGTACTGGCTGCCGTGACAGGCGGGATCACCGCACGACGGCTCATCGAACCAGGGCTCCCGTCCGCTGCTGATACTCTCGCCGACCTCAGTAACGCTGCCGTGGCAACTCTGGCAGGTCATGTGGTAGTCAGTCGCCATGGTGCCGCGCAGACACTGGGTGTTGGGGCCGGGGTGGCACTTGTAGCAATCGTTCGTGCGATCACCGTGCTTTTTGTGGATGGCTTCCGAGAGCGAGGGCAGTCCCGGCTGCCCCGGTGCGCCCAGGGCATTGGAGGCATGACAGGTGGCGCACAGGATGGGTTTGTTGTTCGGGTCAAACCCACCTTCGTCATCGTGCTCGTTCAGAATGTTCTGTTCGCTGCTGTGACAACCCGAACTGACACAATTGATTTCGTTGGACACGGGTATCACCGGCTGAGTGGTGGCCAGCGGTGTGCCGGTGTGATCGTACAGAGTGAGCAGGCCCAGTTGGAAGGGATCCTCGTTGACGAGATCGGCGTCCACAAAGGGCGTTATCGGTACGCCTTCCACCTTGAAGAAATTCTCGTGGATTTCCATGTCTCCGGAGAGGCCGACCCCGGTGAGACCGATATTCGGCGGCAGGCTGACCCCAAAAAGCTGATCCTCGAAATCCCAGAAGTTGGTTTTGCCCACCGAGTACGTATTGCCCGGAATTTCATAACCGACCCGAAAGCCGGTTGTGAGCACCAGCGGTAATCGAGTGGAATCACCCACCTGAATGACCTGGGCGCGGACATTGTTGTACGGGGGAAGGATGACCAGGCTGGAGAAATCCTTGTTGCTGCAATGCATGCCGAGATCATTCCATCCGATGACTATTTTGTCCTGGGCGTGAGATGAGGAAAGCAGGATAAGGGAGACGACACAAATCACCAGTGACTTCACCGATTACCTCCTGTGTGACTGACCGTTGGTAGAACAATAACTACATGCACCCATATTGTCAATATTAGACTTGCGGTGACCTCTGGAGGTCAATGGAGGCCGGCGCCACCGGTGCGGTCGGACACTCACGACATAAGATCCTGATCGCCCGGCCGGCAGGCCACACCGCAATCAATAGCCCCGTCTGACACTATCCGTCACCGGGTCCGGCCCGGACAGCAGCCAAACAGCAATTATCTTCATTTCTTATACAAAAACGGAACAAAACTTAGTCATGCGCGGTTGTAGAGTTCGAATGAAGATTAACAACCGCAATAGGAGATCAAAAATGAAGTCACTTATTACCACCATGCTCGCGCTCGGCCTTCTGGTCGGCAACGCTTCCGCCGGAAGCTGTGGCTCCGCCACTCATTCTCATGAAACGACCGCCGAAAAGGCCTCCGCGACTGTCACCGCCAAGATGGATATTGTCGAAACCGCCGTTTCCACCGAAGGCTTTGGTACCCTCGTAGCCGCTCTTAAGGCTGCCGGTTTGGTCGACGCCCTCAAGGGCGAGGGCCCCTTCACAGTTTTTGCGCCGACCGACGAGGCTTTTGCCGCGCTGCCGGCCGGGACGCTGGAGAAGGTGTTGACCGACAAGAAGCTGCTGACCTCCATTCTGACTTACCACGTGGTTGAAGGTGCAGTGAAGGCCGAGACCGTTGTGGGGCTGGACAAGGCTCAGACGCTCAACGGCCAGGATGTCAAAATCATGGTTTCCGACAAGGGTGTGATGATCAACGACGCCAACGTTGTGGCCACCGACATTGTCTGCTCCAACGGCGTGATCCACGTCATCGACAAAGTCATCCTTCCGACCACAGAAGGGTAGAGGGGGCGAGTTTGTTTCCTGAGGGCGGTCAACCGGTGGTTGGCCGCCCTTTTTCATGTCTGCACCGGGACACTGGAACTCCGGCCTTAGTTCTTGCCCGCCGGCTCTGAAATGTGTATCTCTGGACGACCGGTCGACGGTTTCCCCGGGTCTCCGGAATGGAACCGGCTGAAAGTGATTTGAGGTGAACCCGCCGGGGGCCGGCGCTGTTATCAGGTGTAACCCCCGACAGCGGGAGGGTCCGACAGGTCACCGCGGTGGGATGTCACCGGGCCAACCGGCAGAGATACGGAATACACCGCCACAACGTTTAGAGACAGGTGAAGAGGAGTGAGTAGTATGAAGCGTTTCTTAGTCATGGGACTGGTGGCCGTGATGCTTATCAGTGTGATGGGCTGCGGCTGGTCCAAGCAGGAAAAGGGTACCGTTATCGGCGCCGGCGCCGGTGCCGTGATTGGTGGCGTAATCGGTGATCAGGCCGGCAATACTGCGGTCGGTGCGATCCTGGGCGCCGTCATCGGCGGTGCCGCGGGTGCGTACATTGGCAACTACATGGACAAACAGGCGGCCGAAATCGAGCGCGACCTGGAAGGCGCCAAAGTTGAGCGCATCGGCGAGGGCATCAAAATCACGTTCGATTCGGGTATTCTTTTTGACATCAATTCGTCGACCCTGCGGCCCGAGGCTCAAACGAACCTGACCGAGCTTGCAGCGATCCTGAACAAATACCAGGACACTGAAGTTCTGGTAGAAGGTCACACGGACTCCACCGGCACGCGCGATCACAACCTGAATCTGTCAATGCGACGGGCTCAGTCGGTGGCCAACCACATGACCGGGTTGCAGGTGCTGGCCAACCGTTTCCGTATCATGGGCTACGGCCCCGATCAGCCGGTAGCCGACAACGGCACCAGTGCCGGCCGCCAGTCCAACCGCCGGGTCGATATCGCGATATTCGCCAATGACAAACTTAAGGGTGCCGCCCAAAAACAGATCGGCGGCTGATCACCGTCGTACGGTTTTCAAGCATGCAGAAAGCCGGATCTGCGGGGAAGCGCAGATCCGGCTTTGTATTTGTGCCAATTGGAATGCGGGTACAACTGCTATCCGTGAAGCATGGTCGACATTGCTTTCAACTCATCCTGACCCGTCCTGAGCGAATCACCGCCAACCTTTGTCTCCCACTTATCAAACTCGTCTTCCAGGACAGCAAATTCTTTCTCGGTCAACATCCGCGTAACCTGGGGGAAAAACGTGACATTTTCGTACGTGATATGATCCCGCAGTGTAGCGACATAATCCATGAGGTTCCGATGAATCTGCCGGGCCAGGGTCACTTTGCCCGCATGGTAACCGTCGATAGCATCGGAGATTGCCGAGATATAGTCCCGGCACTGCAGGTGCTGTTGTTTGAGCCGCTCGAGATCGTTGTCGATTGCGCCGCCGTGTTTCTGGGCCAGCAGCCGAAACATGATCTCTTCTTCTTTGTGGTGATGCAGTTTGTCGGCGTATTGTCGGGCGAATGCCACCGCGTGTTCGAAATACTCTTTCGACGGTTCCTCGTTGCGGATAATGTTATCGGCGGCGAGGGTGAGTTGATCAAGGAACTTGAGAATGAGAACATGTTCCTCTTTTAGTATGGTGACGGCCTTCATGGGACTGCTCCTTTTCGGGGGCGACGCTTTGATGGCATTGTTTTCTGTATGCTCGCAACATAACAGACGGGCGGCGTCTGATGAAAGAAAAAAAAGACAAGGGGAGGCGAGGAACCAATGACAGGCGTACAGGCACAGGGGGGTAGGGTTGTCGTCTGTATTAATGGGCGAACGCGAGAGGTCGCCTTCCCCGGGGGAAGCATCATTCGGGTGTGTAGGCGACCTGACGAAATGGGCAGTCATGACTTGTGGGGAGGGAATGCTCTTGTGATTGTGAACCTCAAATGGTATGGTTACTAATCACGAAGATGGTTATTATGCTGGAGAGTGATAGGTGAAGAAATTGCTCGCGATAGCAATCGCCGGATTGCTATGTCTGGTGTTTACGGGCTGCCCAATAGGGCCGGGAAGCCGGCTCTACAAGCCGGTATCCGACTGGGAAGAGTACGCTGTCAAGAAGGCTGACAGACAGAAATATCCGAATGACGTTAGAGAGGATTTCTCATCCCACGATTCGAGCCGGGTGGCCTGGCCGGGAATAGTCCTTAGTGCCGCGCCGATAGTATCCGATAGTGCAATCGAAGTGAGATTCGTTATTGAGCATCACTATTATGACTGGATCGAGGATTTCAGCATTCAGCAGGAACGTATCTTTTTGACGCCCAGGGGTGAGGGTGTGTTTGAAACCTCCTGGTACATCAAAGCTGATGCCGACACGACGGATATCAAAGAGTCAATCGGTGACATGATCATTGTCTACGGCATACCGACAGGTGTTCGCGACTCCTTGGTCGACTTGCGTGCGTTCTACATTCGTACAATTGATCCAGCGTGGTTTGCTACTGACATTCTGGATTACGGAAGACCCGGTGAACCCGCAGAGATTCTTCGCATCCCCCAGTGATGTCATAGACTGAGGATACTCCCGGCCTCATTCACCCACCGGCTTCAAGGGCAGTACATACCCGTAGCCCGGCCTCGTCGTGCGGAACGAATAGCGCTCAACCAATCCTGACTGACAACGGGACGCCCGGGACCCTGTCCTACCCCACCCCAACCTACCGATAATACTCTATCTCCTCCGGCTCAACCGACAGAATCACCGTGCCCGTGAATCCGCTCGCACCCGTCGTCAACTGATAGACCTCCTGATGGTCAAAGTCGTCTTCATACAACACGTGCACATAGATGGGTCCGTACGATGACGGTTGGCCGCTGCAGCCATTAATATCGCTGTTGGCGGTTAGTTCGAGCCGGATCTCATCGCCGGGCACGTTCCAACCCGGGTTGTACGTCCCCCAGTATTCGCCGCTGCTCCGGTCGAACTCAGTGACCAGCATGCCGCGCCAGTAGAACTTCAGACTCACGCAGGATACATTGAACACTCCCTGAGCTGTTGCTCCCGTGATATCCGCATCGCTGCCGTTTATCCAGAAACTCATCTTGCTACCGAAGTTGACATACTCAGCACCGGACTCGGCCAGATCGGCCATGACAAAGGCATGCACCTCGGCCAGACAGGCGGCGGCACTTGTCAATTGCACGGTCACCTGCCCGTTGGCATCGGACGTTCCCGAAGGGGCGGACAACTCGCCACAGGAGACGTCGAACTCAACCAGTTTGCCAACCACCGGATCGCCGGTAGGTTCGAACAGATCGCCCGGCATCCATGTCTTGAGAGTCGCGGTAATGGTCGCAGCGCTGCTTCCATCCGGCTCAACCCGCCTGGGCGTGACCACAAGAAGAACCGCGTAAACCGCGATGTTGATCTCGACCGGGTTCTCGCCGCACTCGACCGTGGCCACCAACCCGGTCGAACCCTGCTCCACGCCGTGAACGTCGACGGCTGTTGCCGTGAGATACACCGTCTCACCCGTCTCAAATCCAAACATGTTTTGGGGCGCGTCGGGGGCGAGAACGATTGAATCGGGCGCGTGTGCTCCGCCACTGTCAACCGTGACCACGATGATATCGGTCCCTTCGAGAATCTCTCCCGGCTCGAGCGACAGCCATCCAAAACAGATATTGTCGCTGTTGTCGTCACAAACGAGATCCAGCGAATCCGTCGACGTTGCAAGCACTGTCCCGCCGTCATAGGCGGTAGACGTGAGGACGGCCGGGAGGGGCATGAGGTCGAATTTGACCAATCCGACCGAGGGAGAGAAACCGTCCGCGACCGAGTCCACGGTCGGGTCGTTGTATGTCAGCACGTACTCGACATTGTCAACGGTACCATCCGCTTCCTGCGGATAATCGGTGACCGTTACCGACAGGTCTGCAACGCAGGTTTCGACTTCGATAGTATCCAGCCCACTTTGTATGGAGATTGTTTCATTACCCGCTCCGAGCGTGTTATTCGCAGCATCGACAGCCCTGACTCTCACGGCAGCATCGCCGGGAATCAGTGCATCAATGTTTATGGCCTCGCCCCTCGTGAGCGATCTGGTTATCTTTTGATCGGGGCAGTTTTCGGGAGTGATGGTTACGTCGATACGGGCGGTATTGGAGGGGAAGTCATCGGCGGCTGCCGAGAGTGCCCCCCACCCAGGCAGGTAGAAATCACCGTCGATGTTCGTTGCTTTGTAGACGGCGTTTCCGCCGTGACTGTCGACCCAGGTCCCGCCGCCATCATCAATCAGCTTAGCCATAGCCTCAACATCGTTCCTCGTCTCCTCGGCAAGCATATTGGCGATAAGGTCCACGAAATAGCGTTCACCATGGTAGAAATTGGTCTTTCCATCCCAGGCCATGACGCTGCCAACGTCCTTTGCGGCAGCAAGGTCATCGGTGAGTTGCCAGGAGTTACAGGACGTCACGGAGACCAGAGCGCCACTTGCGATCTGAAGCTGTTCGCAGAAGAGGTCCTCGCGTATCCACACCTCCTTGACCATTGCAGAGTCCGCGGGCCTAAGACAGTATGCGGAGATGAGACGGTGCTCTTCACGATACCATCTCTTGTAATCCTCCCAGCGCTCCTCACTCACATAGGGAGCGTATCCGGTCTCATACTTTCCCCCAAGGAAGCACTGCATATGGTAGTGTTCAAGACCGTCATTCCCGGCCCACACTCCGCCGTGACCTGCAAGTAACACGAGACCGTATTCCTGTGCGAATAGCATATGATCAGGAATGAAACTTCTGTCTTCGAAAGAGAGTCGGGCACGGATATCTACTTCGTCGTCCGCCCATCCCATCAGCACCAGCGATTGTTTTGTCCAGTCAATCATGTAGTTGAATTCAGGGTTGGTCCCGCCCGCCATATTGACAATCAGAGCCTTGCGCGATTCCGGCACAATAATACTGCCGCATTCGATCATACGGTTCAATCCACCGACCGACTGTCTGATTCGTCCGCCCGCGTCTTTGAAAATCGGCGGTATCGGAGCCAGCGCGCCCGTGTCCTGTGCGAATGTCTCATCGGTGACTAAGAGTGCTCTCGCTCCGTCTTCGAAGTCGATGCTGATCGTACTGCTGTCAGAGCCAAGCACCGCGCGGCTAATTTCGCCGCCTGATTGATCCAGTGAATCTACGAGTGCCCGACGGGCCGCCATGAGGTCCAGTGAGTTGCGCAGGCCGAGGTACAGCGCACACGCGGAGTCCATTGCCGCAGCGTCCTCGACGGGGAGATCGAGGGCGTTTTCGGGCCAGTCGGGCCCCGACGGTACATCGGGACCGGAGGGAGAATCTGAGTCTGAGCCGCAACTGGACAGACCGACTACGGTAATGAATAGAAGAGCAGATAGACAGACTGATAGCAGCGCGCGGTTCATGCCGGACCTCCCGATGGTATAGACAGACTCAAATGTGAGTAAAGTATCTACGTTATGTAACCAACCCAACGTAAGTGATCGACGCAAAAAAGTCAATAGAGCGCAAGGGGGGCGTCCGGATGATTGTTGACTGGAATGGCGTGAAAGGGAATGAGGGCAAATCCGGAGAAACAAATGGATGTGCCTCAGGATAAAACCTTGGGAGGCCGACCAGGGTCGACCCCCCAAGGTTGTCAGTGAAGTCCGCTGATCTTATGCAAGATCAAAACGATCGAGATTCATCACCTTGTCCCATGCGGCTACAAAATCACGCACAAACTTCGCTTTCGCGTCGTCACATGCATACACTTCCGCAATCGCACGAAGCTGGGAATTGGAGCCGAACACAAGATCCACGCGAGTGCCGGTCCACTTGACCTTGTCTTTCCCATGCTCGCGTCCCTCAAAGACATCGTCGGATGACGAGGACTTCTGCCATTTGATGTTGTTGTTGATCAGGTTGGCAAAGAAGTCGTTGGTCAACGTCTCAGGCTTTTTCGTGAATACACCGTGCTTTGACTGCCCGACATTCGTCTTCAGGACGCGCATGCCGCCGACCAGCACCGTCATCTCGGGAGCGGTCAGGGTCAGCAGGTTTGCCCGATCCAGAAGCAGCTCTTCCGCCGGCATGCTCTGCCCGTCCTGCAGGTAGTTGCGGAACCCGTCGGCTTTGGGTTCGAGCACCGCGAATGAGTCCACATCGGTCTGATCCTGCGATGCGTCCGTGCGACCCGGCGTGAAGGGAACCGTTACATTGTGCCCGGCGTCTTTCGCAGCCTTCTCAATCGCGGCACATCCGCCCAGGACGATCAGGTCCGCAAGCGACACCATCTTCCCGCCGGACTGCGCAGCGTTGAACTCTCCCTGGACTTTCTCCAGCGTCTTCAGCACCTTCGCCACTCCGGCTGCCTTGTTTACTTCCCAGTTCTTCTGCGGGGCGAGGCGAATACGGGCCCCGTTGGCACCGCCGCGCTTGTCGGAACCTCGGAATGTTGAGGCCGACGCCCAGGCGGTTGAAACCAGTTGCGAGACGGACAGTCCCGACGCGAGGATTTTAGCCTTCAACTCAGCAATATCCTTTTTGCTGATCAACTTGTGTGCAACCCCGGGGACAGGATCCTGCCAGATGAGTGTTTCCGACGGAACTTCCGGGCCGAGGTATCGCGAGACCGGCCCCATGTCGCGATGTGTCAGCTTGAACCAGGCTTTGGCAAACGCATCGGCGAACTCATCCGGGTTCTCGTAGAAATGTCTCGAAATGGGTTCGTAGATAGGATCGAACCTCAAGGCGAGATCCGCCGTAGTCATCATCGGGGCATGCTTTTTCGACGAATCGTGCGCGTCCGGAACGGTGCCTTCACCGCCCTTGGCGATCCACTGGTGGGCGCCGGCCGGACTTTTCACCAGTTCCCATTCATAGCCGAACAGGTTCTCAAAGTAATTGTTGTCCCACTTCGCCGGATTTTTCGTCCATGCACCCTCGATCCCGCTGGTGATAGTGTCGCCGGCATTGCCGGTACCAAAGCTGTTTGCCCAGCCCAGCCCCTGTTCCTCAATACCGGCGCCTTCGGGTTCGCGACCAACGTATTTGGACGGGTCGGCCGCACCGTGACACTTGCCGAAGGTGTGACCACCGGCAACCAGGGCGACCGTCTCGTAGTCGTTCATTGCCATGCGGGCAAACGTCTCGCGGATATCTTTGGCCGAGGCGACCGGGTCCGGTTTGCCGTTGGGGCCTTCCGGATTGACATAAATCAGACCCATCTGAACCGCGCCGAGGGGATTGGCAAGCTCCCGGTCGCCGCTGTAGCGTTCGTCGCCGAGCCACTCGGTTTCATGTCCCCAGTTGATGTCCGCCTCGGGCTCCCAGACGTCCTCGCGTCCGCCGCCGAAACCGAACGTTTTGAAGCCCATGGACTCCAGGGCGCAGTTGCCGGCCAGGATCATAAGGTCGGCCCACGAAAGTTTCCGGCCGTACTTCTGTTTGATCGGCCAGAGCAACCGGCGGGCCTTGTCGAGATTCGCGTTGTCCGGCCAGCTGTTGAGGGGAGCAAAACGCTGTGTGCCGGACGATGCCCCTCCGCGCCCGTCGTGGATACGGTAGGTGCCGGCGCTGTGCCAGGCCATCCGAATAAACAGCCCGCCGTAGTGTCCGTAGTCGGCCGGCCACCACTCCTGTGAGGTGGTCATCAGGGTGTACAGGTCCTTTTTGACGGCCTTCAGATTGAGGCTCTTGAACTCTTTGGCGTAGTTGAAATCCTCACCCATGGGATCGGACAGGGGAGAATTCTGATGGAGAATCTTCAGGTTCAGCTGCTCCGGCCACCAGTCTGCATTTGACATGGACCCGGCGGCCGTGTGCCGCTGAGTCGCGTGCATGACCGGGCATTTGCCCGCTCCGGGCGTGTGTTTGGCATTCATAAGGCTTCCTTTCTATGAATTTTCTGCCCTGTTCTCTGTTTCCTGCAATGTGAACACAACCCTTCGACAACACAATGTTTCACGTCGGTCTGCTTCCAGTGGGATACCGAGTCAGGAGGTGTCATCCGATCAAAATCGGGCCACGTGAAGTCTTCAATCCTGTGGCATCTAGTGCACACCAGATGGTGATGATTCGAAGTGTTAGTGTCAAAGCGGGTGGTGTTATCAATATGATGTACTTTTTTTATCAGTCCGTAGGCTTCGATCGTGGCGATCGTCCGATACACCGTGTCCAGCGAGATCGTTTTCAGGTGTTTGCGAACCTGATTGTAGATTTCCTCGGTGGTCGGATGATCGGGATGTTTCAGGAGAGCTTTGAAGATCTCAGTTCTCTGGTTGGTGATTCTGAGACCTTTGGCCTTGCAGGCTTCCTCAAAGCTATCCATCATTGATGAGATATCCGCTGTCGTTCTCTTCATGACAGGTGTAACAGTCTTATTGGGGAAAGGTTCCTACTTAAGAACATTTGCAGATTAGCGACCGAAAATGCCGTTGGCAGCCGACCGATGGCCCGCCCGTGCTTCGGGAAGGTTCAATGGCGATAGTTGACATCGCGGTCCGGTTCTGCATATACTACGGTGTGGCAAGTACATGACGGAGGGGAGGGCGAATCCATTAGTTCTAGAATAGTCGTTACTACTGCAAGCGGTGGGGCACCGGTGCTAGCGGAGGATCGGGCCGATACGACCGGCAGCATGCGGACTATTAACCAGGTATTTGAATGGAGAGAACCTTTTGATGAACAGGCACTCATTGAGGCCACCAGGCCTCGCCCTTGGTACGAGCGCATTTATCGTGCTCTTGTTCGCGACTTTCTTTGGATCTCCGGGCTGTACTAAGCAATCGGACCTCTATGGGGCGTACCAAGCCCAGTTCCCTTGTGGCACAGAAGTTCGCGTGCTGGATTCGACGATGGAGTATCACCAATACTTGATTCTCCGAGGAAGTGAGGACACCGTCAGTAACACCGGCCAATGGAAGTTCGATCCGTATGCTTCAAGCAGTGAGATACGTCTTGTCAACGCGATTGTGTTCGCCGATTACGATGGAAACCTCGATGCGGATTTTCCCAGTGTCTTCGAGGGACATACTGTTATGAGTATACTGCCGAGGGTGCCAGGTAGCGCAATCAGACTGAGTTCAGGGGTTGAAGGGATATGCTTCACGAAAATGAGGTGACGCAGTCGGTTCCTGGTGTCAGCCAGGCTGGGTGGCCCACGTTTCACGTGGGTGTCTGATAGCCGAATTGTTGCCTGCTGAACGACGTTATAGTATTGTCTGTCTATGCCAAAGCTGCGACACTATGACCATCTGAACACAGCGCGGTTTGTGACGTTCAGTTGCTATCGCCGTCACAAGTTGCTGCAGGCACCGCCGGTCATTCGAGTGTTTCTTGAGACACTGGAG
>JAHIVM010000169.1 GCA_018816665.1 Candidatus Zixiibacteriota bacterium | reverse complement strand
CGCTGGATGAGGCCTGTCATCAGGCGCGTCCGACACCGTCAAACACCTTTTTGTCCACCGGGCCGAGGACGGCGATCGTCATCTCGGCCTCGTTGAAGCACTCGTTGGCGAGCTGGGCTATGTCGGACGGGGTGACCCGATCAATAGCCTTGATCACTTCTTTGATCTGGACAAAGTCGCCGGTCATCATTTCCAGCCGTCCAATGCGGTTCTGCCGGTTGGACGTACTTTCCAGTCCGAGCATCAGATGCCCCTTGATCTGCGCCTTGGCAAGTTCCAGCACCGATGCTGTCAGCTTCTTCTTTTTCATGCGCCGGCATTCATCCAGGACGACATCACAGGCCTCACGAACCCGCGTATGATCGGTTCCGAGGTATACTCCGAAGATGCCGCTGTCGACGTAACAATCGTGGAAACTGAACACGGTGTACACAAGCCCACGCTGCTCGCGGATTTTCTGAAACAGCACCGACGACATGCCGCCACCCAGGTACGAGGTTAAGGAGAGCATTGCCATCTTGCGGGGATCGCTGTAGGACAACCCCGGAAAACCAAGACAGAAGTGAGTCTGGTTGCTATCGTTAGGCGTCACCGACACCGGCACGAAGCTGTCACGATGTACCGGCGTGAGACCGTCGGCGGTCCCCTCGCCAAATTCGAAATGCTCCTGCACCAGTTTGACCAGTTTGCGGTGCGACACGGCGCCGCTGGCTGCAATCACAATGGACTCGTTGCGATAGTGTCGATTCATGAACCCGCGCAGGTGGCCCCGGCTGACGCCGTTGATAATCTCCGGCGGCCCCAGAATGGTCTGCCCGAGCGGATGCTTGCCCCAGTAAGCCTGCGAAAAGAGATCGTGAATGTGGTCCGACGGTGTGTCGAGCGATTCCTTGATCTCCTCACAAATCACCTGGCGTTCCCTGTTCATGTTCACCGGTGTCATAGTGGAATGGCACACAATGTCCGCCAGGACATCGATCGCCTCAACCAGGTGCTCGTCCAGAACGCGGGCGGTGAAACAGGTGTGTTCCCGCGTGGTAAATGCGTTCAGCGCGCCGCCCAGTGATTCCAGCGATGCCGCAATCTGTTTGGCCCGGCGCCGGTGCGTTCCCTTAAACACCATATGTTCGATGAAGTGCGACAGCCCGTTCTCGGCGTTGCCTTCCTTGCGCGACCCGACATCTACCCAGACGCCTATAGAAATAGAGCGGACTGAGGGCAGTGTCTCGGACACCACCCGCAGCCCGTTCTTAAGCGTCGTTTTCTGGTAGGTACCGTCGCGTGTCTCGATCTTCAGAGATCTGGCCACGATACTCCCTTACAGTTACAAACCGGAAGCTAGTGCGAGTTGCCGTTTCCACCGCCGCCACCCTCTACGAGGAGAGCTTTGCGGGACAGGCGCACTTTGCCTTCCGGATCGATATTCAGAACCTTCACATCCATGCGATCGCCGACCCGGCAGATATCCTCTACCCGCTCCACCCGACTGGTATCCAGTTCGGATATGTGAACGAGACCGTCGGTACCCGGGATAATCTCCACGAAAGCACCAAAGGTCGTGGTTCGACGAACCGTGCCGCTGTATACCCGGCCGATTTCCGGCTCTTCGACCAACGCCTGAATGCGAGCAACCGCGGCCCGACCGGCTTCACCGTCGACCGAGGCCACCAGCACGGTGCCGTCGTCCGAGATATCAATCTTGGCTCCGGTCTCTTCCACGATGGCGCGGATGATTTTACCACCGGGGCCAATCACCTCACCGATCTTCGCCGGATTGATATGCAGGGTGATAATGCGCGGCGCGTACTCAGAGAGTTGATCGCGGTGCTTCGGCAGCGCCTCGTTCATCTTACCGAGAATGTGCAAACGGGCCGTTTTGGCATGGTCGAGCGCCTTGCGCATGGTATCGATATCCAGGCCGGTGATTTTGATGTCCATCTGGATGGCATTGATACCCTCGGAGGTGCCGGCCACCTTGAAGTCCATGTCACCGAAGTGGTCCTCGTCACCAAGGATGTCCGTCAGAATCGCCGTCTGGTCGTCACTCTTGATGAGCCCCATGGCGATACCGGCTACGGCGGTTTTGGTCGGCACACCCGCGTCCATAAGGGACAGGGAACCGGCACATACCGAAGCCATCGAGGACGAACCGTTGGATTCCATGATGTCGGAAACGACCCGCACCGTGTACGGGAAGCTCGATTCGTTCGGAATCACGGGCGACAGCGACCGCTCCGCCAGGTTACCGTGACCGATTTCGCGACGGTTGGTACCGCGGATCTGCTTGGTCTCACCGGTACTGAACGGCGGGAAGTTGTAGTGCAGCATGAAGCTCTTGGTGGAATCACCCTCGAGTTCATCCAGACGCTGCTCATCAACTTTGGTACCCAGCGTGGTAGCCGCCAGCGACTGGGTCTGGCCGCGCGTGAAGATGGCCGAGCCGTGCGCCCGGGGCAGGAAACCAACTTCGCAAGTGATCTCGCGAACCTCGTCCATTCTGCGACCGTCAATACGGCGACCTTCCTTGAGAATCATATTGCGCATGGCTTCGGAGTCGAGATCATGAAAGACGTTTTTGATGTCCTTTTCACCTTCCGGAAATTCCTCGGCCAGAGCCTCCAGAATCTCAGCCTTGATCTCTTTCTTCCTGGCGTTACGCTCAACCTTATCCGCGATATGATTGGCCTCGCTCAAACGGTCACCGACAAGTTCCGTAACCCGTCTGGTGAGATCTTCCGCGATAGCAACCGGTTCGTATTCGAACTTCTCTTTGCCGCACATCTGGCGCAGCTCTTCAATCTTCGCCACAATCTGCTTCACATGATCGTGTCCAAACTGCAAAGCCTCAATGACGGCTTCCTCGGACACTTCGCTGGCGCCGCCCTCGACCATGGCAATACTGTCGGCTGAGCCAGCCATGGTGATGTGCAGGTCACATTCTTCCATCTGCGAGAAGGTCGGGTTGATCACAAACTGACCATCGATCCGTCCCACACGCACTCCGGCCACGGTCTTGCTGATCGGAATATCCGAGACGGCAAGACAGGCACCGCTGCCGACCAGGGCCAGAACATCGGTATCGTTCTGCTGGTCGTGCGAAATAATGAAGTTGATAACCTGCGTTTCACCCTTGAAATCTGCAGGAAAGAGCGGCCGGATCGGCCGGTCAATAATACGTGCCGACAGGATTTCCTTTTCTGAGGGTCTTCCCTCTCTCTTGAAAAAGCCTCCCGGGATTTTGCCCGCAGCATACGATCTTTCCCGATACTCTACTGTAAGGGGGAAAAAGTCGAAGCCCAGTTTCGCTTCGGGCTCGGCGCATACGGTGGACAATACCATTGACTCACCGTACTGGACCGTTACCGCGCCGTTGGCCTGCTTGGCCACTCGGCCGCATTCGATTGTCATCGTGCGGCCGCCTAATTCCAATTCTACTTTATAAGGCATATACCTCTCACCTGGTTTCTATTAACGCCTGAGACCGAGGTGCTTGATAACATCACGGTAACTTTCAATATCTCTGTCCTTGAGGTAGGTTAGCAGCCTGCGACGCTGCCCCACGAGTTTCAACAGACCGTGCCGCGTGTGAAAATCCTTCTTGTGCATTTTCAGGTGGTCGGTCAGTTGAGTGATCCGTTCGGTCAGCAGAGCAATCTGCACCTCGGGAGAACCGGTATCGGTCTCGTGCAGCTGGTGCTTGGCGACAATCTCCGCCTTTTGCTCCCTATTCATTGTCATGGTTTTACCCCTTTACGTAGTATACTCAACACGTTTTTTTTGTCTTCTTCAATCTGCGCCACCAGCTTCTCCGTGGAATCAAATCTCTGATTGGGACGGATAAACTGGGTGGGATATACTATCACTTCTTCATCGTAAATATCCCGGTCGAAATCAAACAGATTGGCCTCCACGGTGACGCCGGCCACCGGGTTGAAATGATTTTGACCGATAAACAGCATCCCCTCTTTTTCCTCGCCGTCCAGCAGCACCCAGCAGGCATACACGCCCTGGGGCGGCAGCAGCTTCCGATGGCTGTAACGGATGTTTGCCGTGGGATACCCGAGTTTGTGGCCGAGGCCGATGCCCCGCTCCACGGTACCGTACACGGCATACTCATGTCCCAGCAGCTCGATCGCTTCGGCATAACGTCCCTCGTTCATGGCGGTACGAATACGGGACGAAGACACCGGGCCGCCGTGGTAATGTACCGGCTCCACAACGTCAACATCAAAAACCCATTGCGCGCCCATCTTGCGCAATTGAGTCGTATCGCCGCTGCGGTTTTTGCCCAGCCCGTGATCGTAGCCAACAATGAGGTGGCTCATACCAATCCGATCGACCAGAACCTTTTTGACGAAGTCCTCTGCCGTCTGGTTCATGAGTTGCTTGTTGAATTCCAGCACCAGCACCTGGCCATCAAAGAAATCCGGAACGAACTGTTCCTTCTCCTCGATGGAGGTCAGCAGCATCGGTACGTTGTCCGGTGATACCACCATCCGGGGATGAGGTTGAAACGTCACGAGCACCGAACGCAGTTCCTTCTCGGCGGCCGCCATGCGTACGCGACGCAGGATCGCCTGGTGACCACGATGGATACCGTCGAAAGTACCTATCGTGACCACCGAGCTTTTCGGCTCCACTTCGGGAAACTGCTCCAGTTTTCTCAGAAATGACGTCGTCAAATCAACACCCTGTCGTAGGCGCAAATATCACTCGTTCCGTTCTGCCGCAGGAAAGCGGACGAGACCCGGGCTGTCCCGATGGCCAGCACTGTGCCTCCGCCGTTGGTAATCAACACGTGATCACCCTGGCTGAACTCACCAACAACCTGCGCGACATCATCGGATGTCGGCACCACACCGTTCAGTACGCGCGGTCGAAAATCATCGCGCACCGCAATTGTGCTGAAGTCAAGCGCGGTTTCGACGGCCACCAAAGCCCTCGCCAGTTCCCCGCGCTGCTCAACATCCGCCACGTCATCGAGCGCTAACGCCTGATCCAGCCTGATGTTGCCGATTGAGGTGCGAGTCAGCGAGGACAGGTATCCCCCGCAACCCAGGCGCTGACCGATGTCATGGGCCAGGCTGCGAATGTAGGTACCGGCGCCGCAGCGCACTTCGATCTTCACTCGCTGCTCTTCAATTGCCAGCAGCGAAATGCCCTCTATGTTTACCTCGCGAACCGGGGCTTCGACCGCCACCCCTCGTCGCGAGAGATCATACAGCCGCTCACCATTCACACGCACCGCCGAGTAGGCCGGCACGCGCTGCGAGATTGTCCCCTCGAACTCTCGCAGTACGGAATCAAGCAGAGCAGCATTCAATTCGGGAACGGATTTCGCGGCCACGCTTTCATCAACACCCTCGGCGTCGTACGTGGTTGATTCCCGTCCCAGAGTTACTTCACCGACATAACATTTATCATGCGCCGTAAGAAAGCGCACCAGCTTGGTTGCTTTTCCCAGACATAGCAGTAACAGACCTTCGGCCGCCGGATCCAGCGTTCCGGTATGGCCGACCGATCGCTGATTGACAATCCGCCGCACCTGCTGCACCACATCGTGACTCGACATGCCGGTCGGCTTGTTCACGGCCAGGATGCCGTGGTACCTGTCAGCTCGCGAGGCCATCGGCCTCCTTCAACGCGGCGACAATCTCAGCCTTCGCTTCATTCAGAGGCAGCGGGACATGACAGCCGGAGGCATTCACATGTCCTCCGCCGCCGAATCGCGCCGCGATCTCAGACACGTTGACACCGTTGTTCGAACGCAACGATACCTTTGTGGTCTGCGGATCGATTTCCTTCAGCAACGCGCCGGTAACCACGCCCTGCGTAAACAACGTGAAGTCAACCAGCCCGTCAGATTCGGACTCCCGAGCACCGGTCTCCACCAGCATGCGACGGGTCAGGGTCAGCAGACATATCCGCCCGCCGTTGTGGTACTCCATGCTGTTGAGTACCCGGCCGGTCAGCAGCATCGTTGTCGGCTGCATGTTATAGTACACCTGATCACAGATCGTCCGGGGATCGGCTCCCAGGGCGATGAGATCGCCGGCGACAATCATCGTCCGCTTCGTGGTCGACGGAAACCGGAACCGTCCGGTATCCGTCAGGATTGCCGTGTACAAATCGGTAGCCACCTTACGGGAGATATCGAACCCGACCTCCGTGAGGTACTCGTATGCCATTTCGCCTACCGACGATGCCCCGACGTTTATCCAGTTTACAGCGCCAAAAGAGGCCGAATCCTGATGATGGTCGATATTTACGAGAATCACATCGCCGGAAAGATACTTCTTCACCCCACCGGTCCGATCGAGCGTCGGACACTCGAGTATTACGGCTGTGTCGATCCCGATATCATCCGGCATTGCGGACACCGGAACGATCGTGTCCACATCGGGCAAAAAAGCGTATTTGTCGGGAATCGCAGAATCGCGGGCCAGTATGACTTCCTTGCCCAGACTACGCAGGTACTCCCCGAACGCCAGTTGCGTGCCAAGTGCATCGCCGTCGGGATCAATATGCGAGACTACCAGTACGCGTTTTGCCCGCTCGAGGGTTGCCTTTATCTCACCGGTCGGCATGGGAGTGCCGCGGTGATCGTTATCTGCGTCAGTCCTGATTGTCTTCTCTTTTGAGTCCATCCAGCAATTGCTCGATTCTCATGCCGTGCTCAACCGACGGGTCGAAGGTGAACGTAAACTCGGGAATGTGCCTGATTCTCAACTTTCGTCCGATCTGTGATCGAATCCGGCCTTTTTCTCGCTCAAAATAACCGACAATCCACTCGCGCCCTTCATCGCTGCCAAGATACGAGTAGTACACTTTGGCATAACGCAGATCGTCGGACAGACGCACCTGGGTGAAGGTCACCATCCCCGGAGCGACTTCTGACAACTCTATCTCTAACAGGCTGGAAATATCCCTGAGGATCTGTTCACCCAGCCGCTGTGATCTCTTGAATTGTCTCATAACGACGAGCCTCATTGCGGAATGCCGGAGCAGACCGCGCCTAGCTGCTCAGAGTCCTCGCGGTTTCGACAATCTCAAACGCTTCAATGAGATCTCCAACTTTCACATCGTTGAAGTTCTCGATACCGATACCGCATTCAAAGCCTTCTTTGACTTCCCGGGCATCATCCTTGAACCGTCTGAGAGATGAAAGCGTACCGGTGAAAATCACCTTGCCGTCGCGGGTCAGACGAATGCTGTCCTTGCGTGCGATCCGCCCCTCTTTGATATAGCTACCGGCGATAAGCCCGATTTTGGGTACCTTGAAAGTCTCGCGAACTTCAGCCAGTCCGACAAACTTCTCGGTGCGCTTGGGTGCCAGCAATCCTTCCAGGGCCTTCTTGACATCATCCTCGGCCTCGTAGATGATACTGTAGGACCGGATATCAACTTTCTCCTGTTTGGCCAGATCGCGCGCCCGCGATTCAACCGTCACCTGAAAACCGATAATAATGGCATCCGAGGCCGCCGCCAGGAGTACATCGGATTCGGTGATGGAACCCACACCGCGACGGATGATATTCGTTTTGACCTCATCGGTGGCGATTTTGCCCAGCGTGTCACAAAGGACCTCGACTGAACCGTCGACATCGCCCTTGATCACCAGGCGCACTTCCTTGATCTGGCCTTCCTGAATCTGATCAAACACACGCTCCAGGGTAACGGCACCCTGCGGCCTGCGCGATTCGTATTCGCGCTTCACCATCGACCGTTTGACCACGATTTCACGGGCCTCATGGTCGTCCTTCGTAGCCAGGAAACTATCGCCTGCCTGTGGCACTCCGGAGAGACCGGTGATCTGGGCGGGGGTTGACGGTCCGACCTGTTCGATGCGCTGGTCGCGATCATTCACAATCGTACGCACGTGCCCGGAATACACACCGGCCACGATGGGATCGCCGACCTTGCAGGTGCCGCGCTGGATGAGTACGGTGGCCACCGGCCCGCGTCCCTTTTCCAGACGCGAGTCAACAATAACCCCCTGGCCGCGAATGAGCGGATCGGCCACAAGATCCATCATCTCGGCCTGCAGGAGGATCATTTCAAGCAGACGCTCGACTCCCTCACCTGACTTGGACGAGATGCCGACCATGATGGTCTTGCCACCCCAGTCCTCCGGCAGCAAGTTCAAATTCGCGAGCTGCGTTTTGATTTCGTCAACGTTGGCACCGGGCTTGTCAATCTTGCTGATTGCCACCACGATGGGAACGTTGGCCGCCCGACCGTGATCGATAGCTTCAATGGTCTGCGGACGAACACCCTCGTCGGCCGCGACGATCAGGACGATAATATCGGTGATCTGGGTGCCTCGGGCTCGCATGGCCGTAAACGCTTCGTGACCGGGCGTATCCAGGAAGACTATCTTCTTGTCGTTATGCTGCACCTCGTAGGCGCCGATATGCTGCGTGATCGCACCGGCCTCGCCGGCGACCACGTTGGTCTTCCTGATATAGTCGAGCAACGACGTTTTGCCGTGATCGACATGGCCCATGACGGTAACGACAGGCGCCCGTGTTTCGAGATTGTCGCCCACCTCTTCCTGCATGGCCTCTTCGCCGACTTCCGCCCGGAAGTTGACTTCATAGTCAAATTCGGCCGCGATCATTTCGATCGTATCCATGTCGAGCCGCTGGTTGATGGTTGCCATCATGCCCAGCTCGAGAAGCTTGGCAACGAGTTCCGCCGGCTTGCGATCCAGAAGTTTGGACAGTTCGGCGACGGAAACGTATTCGTTGACATCCACCACATTCATGGCCTCATCGGGCATACCGTCTTCACCCTGGGCGGAACGCTTGTACTTGCGCTTGGTCTTTTTGGTGCTCAGGTTGGCCATGGTCGCCCGGAAGCTCTTCGCCACCTCGGCGCGATCGACCTCTCGACGGTCTTTCTTTTTCCGACGCTCTTTTTTCTTTTTCTTCTTGTCACCCGCTTTGGGCGTGCCGGCGGCAGCCGGACCGCGGGGGGGCTTGGTTGGCGGCAGCGACGGCGGAAACTCGGGGGCCTCGGCAGCCGGAGCCGTTCTCTGCTTTGACTTCGGCTTGGGCAGCGGGGCGGGCTCCAGGCGACGAATCGGACGTACCGGTTTCACTTCCGGACGGACGACTTTCTCCTTGGGGGCGGTGTCCTTCGGCTTGGCAGCCTTCTCACGAGCGGCCTTATCGGCGGCTTCTTTTTCACGGATGACTCGAGCGGCTTCCGCCTTCTCCTTTGCAGCCTTCTCCCGTGCAGCCTTATCCTTGGCTTCTTTTTCCTTAGCCGCTTTCAGACGGGCCTGCATCTCACGCTTGGCTTCCATCTTCTCCTGAGCGAATTTCAGGCTGACGGCGTTGATCATGTCCGGAGGAGCCACCGACATGTGCGACTTCGGGGTATACCCCAACTCCTGCACGATCTTCAGCATCGCGTGTGATGAGACCTTGTACTCTTTGGCCAGTTCGTATATCCGTTTCATATTGGCTACCATCTAAATACTTTTACCTCCCGGTATACCCGGCCAATGCGACGATTGAACTCCTGCGGGTCAGGTTGATCAATCTTGCTCCTTGCTCGTCTCGGACTCTTCCTCACCGTCGTCCTCAACCTCATCCAGGTCGGGAGCTTCGGCCTCAAGGACATCGTCTTCTTCCGTGACATAGTCCTTGTCGTCCTCAAAGACATCGTCTTCCTCGAGTTTCTCGTCGGCGTCCTCAGTCTGCATTTCCTTGAGTTCGGCCTGCTTCTCGAGATACTCTGCTTCCAGCTTGTTGGCGAAATCAATCGCCCGTTCGATCAGCGTCTCGGCGGACTTTTCGCCGATCCCCTCGATCTTGGTAAGCGTCTCGACACTGGTTGCGGCGAGGCGCTGGACGGAACTGATATCCGCTTCAATCAGACGGTCGCGAATCTTGGCGCCGATACCCTCAAGCTGCCCGACCGGGGCCAGCAGTTCGGCCTCCTTGCGCTTGTCCTCGTTGTACTGGGTCTCCGACAGGATGTTTACCTTCCACCCGGTCAATTTGGAGGCCAGACGGGCGTTCTG
>JAHIVM010000019.1 GCA_018816665.1 Candidatus Zixiibacteriota bacterium | reverse complement strand
GAGGTACCTCGCTGGGTGTCGACATATCCTCAGAGGCGGTAGCGTCTGATGCCGCATCGTGCGGGATCTGACGTATGTCGTCGTCGTTGCGCATCAGGTCGGCGACATCTTCCATGGCCCTGGCCTGCTCGAAACAATGAGGGCAGTTCAACAGGTGTTCCTGGAAAGCCAGCCGATCATCATCGTTCAACATGCCGAGTTCGAAGGCGTGCAACAGCTGTTCATAGCGTTTGTCAGTGCAGTCACTCATGATTGTTGGCCTCCCGTCTCCAGGCATTCGCGCAGCATGGCCCGGGCCTTGTGAAGCGTGGAATACAGCGTGGCCGGTCTGGTCCGGGTTCGGTCACAGATTTCGTCGGTCGAGTAGCCCTGATAATGGAGGTTCAGAGCCCGGGCGTAGCGGGGATTGCGGCGGCAGAGCTGACGCAGACACTCCGCCAGCCGCCGCTTCAACTCGGGATTTATGTCCCGCCCCGTGCCTATCTCACGTGCCTCGGGATCTACCTCGGCGTATGGGTCGATCTTCCTGTTCTCCCGTCTTTTTTTCTGCAGGTGGGCCAGAATACGGTTATCCAGGACCTTGCAGGCCCAGGCAGCGAAGCTGGCTGTATAGGTCATCCGGGCGTACTCCCGAGAGATGGTCATAAGGGCTTCCTGGACAATCTCCTCAGCGTCGTCGCCGTTCCGTATTTTGTGGCGCGTAAACAGCCGGAATCTTGAGGACAGGAGTTCGAATAGCCGATTCGCGGCTCGTTGGTCTCCTTGACAGGCTTCAGCATGTAGAGTGTTGATGTTCACGTGTATCCGATTCGATAGCTGCCGATCCGTCTTCCCTCAGGACAAGCAGACGATAACGTTCGGGCGGCGGTCAGTCAACACTGGAAACGGTCGCCGGACACTTTGACTGGAAGATAGCGGGAGGATCCGCACCAGAAATACCGTACGGCGAGGTTTGCCGGTGCGTGAAAAACAAGCGCCGGTGAGGCCGGTTCTATTTCTATGCCCGGCAGTCTCGCTGCTCGAGTCTTGCGCTACCAAGCATACTCAGAAGATATCATAGGAGGAAGAAACATGTCCGGAAATGTCAAATGTACGGTTTGGATACTTGTGTTCGCATGTCTGTCTGCCTCGGCCGTGTTTGCCGCCGACGGTTACTGGTTTGAGCGGAGCGACATGCCCACCGCCCGGCAGGAAATCCTACCCGGTGCCTGTGAAGGTAAGATCTATGTTGTCGGCGGCTGGGTGAGCGGCACCGCGATTACGGATGTAGTTGAGGTGTTTGATCCGGCAAGTAACACCTGGTCGACACCAATCCCGTTTCCCCGGCCCATCCACCACTGCGCCGCGGTCTCGGTCGATGGAATCCTGTATGTCATCGGCGGGTACGCCAACACTGAATGGCAGGCATGGCTTGCCACGGATTCGGTTATGGCTTTCGATCCGGAAACGGAGACCTGGTCCCTGCGGGCTCCAATGATTGTCGGTCGTGGCGAACACAGTGCTGTGGTTCATGAGGGAAAGATCTACGTGACGGGAGGTAACAATCGGTTTGGCGATGCCACTCCCGTGGTGGAAGTGTACGACCCGGTCGCCGACACCTGGACCCATCTGGCAGATATCCCGTCGCTCAGGCACCACCATGCTTCCGTTTCAATCGATTCACTGATCTACGTGGTTGGTGGTCGAACCGGTTTCTGGGGTGGCCCGTATACCAGTGTGGCGGCGCTTGAGGCCTATGCTCCGGCGAGCAATACGTGGTACTCGCTGGACGATATACCGTACCCGCGTGGTGGTCTTTCGGCCGCGGCCCTGGATGGCAAGCTGTATACTTTCGGTGGCGAGATACCGGGATTGTTTCCCGTAACCGAGCAGTATGATCCGACAACCGCAGTCTGGAGTATCCTCACACCCATGAAAACGCCACGTCACGGCACGGCCGCCGTAGTAATCGGCGACACGGTCTTCGTGATCGGAGGCGGGCGGGCCGCCGGTGTGTTGGCTGACAACTCCAACGAGGGTTTCATGCCCGGGGCCTGCGTTGACTCCGATTATGACGGTTACGGGGACAGCGATGATCCCGGCAATAGGTGCCTGACCGACAACTGCCCCGCGGTTTACAATCCCGCTCAGGATGACTCGGACGGCGACGGTGCTGGGGATCTGTGCGATGCCTGCCCGCTGGATCCCGATGACGATATCGATGAAGACGGTTGGTGCGCCAATGTCGACAACTGCCCCGATGACTACAATCCGCTGCAGCTCGACAGCGACGGCGACGGTCTCGGGGACGCCTGCGATGGTTGCTGTGTCGGGGCGCGGGGGAATGTCGTACTCGATATTGGCGACAACTGTCTGACTGTCACGGATCAATCGGTTGATGTCGGCGACCTGACCAACCTGATTAGCCACCTGTTCATTGAGTTTACACCCTACTGCTGCCTGGAGGAAACCGATACCGCCCCGCTGGCCGGTCCCGACGGGGTAGTCGATGTGGGCGATCTGACCTCCTTGATCGACCATTTGTTCATCTCGTTCCCGGCTTTGCCGGATTGCTGGTGAACCAGCCTCGGAGCAGGTCCAGCACCGTGCGAATCACCTCTCCCGGGCTGCGGGGCCGGCCCTGCTGCCTCGCCCCGGGCCGGTTTCCCTGCCGGTCGGCACAGGATCCATCAGTCTCCTCTTGCCAATTTCGGACAATGTCTCTATGTTATCCGCAGTCGGCTACGCAATGATCGATTTGTGAGTATGGAGGATACATGACCGCCCCGAACACCCGGTTTCATTTGCTCGCAGTCTGCCTGACCGCTATCGCCCTCTTTGCAGCTTGCGATCACCCCCCGTCAGACTTTCCGAGCCTTATTCAAGGAACCTGGCAGACGAGCGATGCTGCCGGTCAGGTCGAGCGGGTGTGTATAGATGGTCACGATATTACGTACGCCTGCGGTACCGAGAACGCTTATTCCTGTGCGTATCAATGTGCCTGGTTCGATGAAGAAAAACGGACGATGATGATTATGACACCGTGCGAGAAGCGTGCCGGCGCAAGCGACCCGGTTCATTATGTCGTTAGTTTCCAGGACGACAATGCGTTTCAGCTATTGTTGAAAGACCGGGTGGTCGGCGTGTTTGAACGGGCTACCGCAGGAGGAGAGGCGGGACAGTAGGAGATAGCGGGAAGTCCGGTCCAGAGTTCGGTAGGCTCTCCAAACAATCAATCTCATAGCCCCCATACAAAAACCGGGACAGGCTTTTTGAGCCTGCCCCGGTTATACTGTCGAAAACTCTCCCTCTTACTTGAGCAGAATCATCTTTTTGGTTTCTGTGAACTTGCCGGCCTGGATGCGGTAGAAATACACGCCGCTCGCATACCTGCTGCCGTCCCACTCAATCGAGTAGACACCGGCCCCGTACTCACCATTGGCAAGCGTTGCAACCTTCTGACCCATCACGTTGTACACCGCGATATCCACATGTCCGGCCTGCGGCAGGCTGAAGTCAATGGTGGTCGACGGGTTGAACGGGTTGGGATAGTTCTGCGACAAGGCAAAACCGTCGGGAAGCATCATTCGGCCGGCATTTACGGATGACGTGCCACTCAGACCCCGGAACTCGATTTCATCTATGTATACATCATCCGCATTGCCGCTGGCATCACACATGAAGCGGAGCCGTGCGTTGGTCGGGAAACTGTATTCACTGGATGAAATCGTAACAACCGCGTTGTAGAACACGTTGTTGTCGAAGTCAATACCTCGTGCCAGAGCCGCAACCGTCTGCCAGGTGGAGCCGTCGAAGTACTGGACCCAGAAGTCTTCGCTGGTGTTGTCCATACTGATGGCTATGAACGAGAACGCCACCTCCAGTTCAGAGTAGCCCGTCACGTTATAGCTGCCGGTATGATAGAACGACGACGATACGCCGGAATTGTCCTGAATATTCGCGGCATTACTGCCCTGAGGAGCGTACGTTCCATACGTGTAGAGCGCACAGTCACCGCCGCCATCGGTGTAGCTGCCCCAGCCGCTCTCAAAATCGTCGTATGTGATGGTCACCCAGGTCTGGCTGCCAGGATCAGTAACCGTAATATAGTCCACTTTGGTCTCGACATCAGAACCGTATGCATTGGTCGCTGTCAGGGCAACCGTGTACGTACCCGGATTCGTGTACGTGTGGCTCGGGTTCTGGGCGGTTGACGTACCACCGTCGCCGAAGTTCCAACTCCAGGAGGTGGCAAGTGTAGAGGCATCCGTGAAGGTCACGGCCAGCGGAGCAACACCGCTTGTAGGTTCGGCCGAGAAGGCCGCCACCGGCGGAACCTCGTTTGAGATTACACTGATGTCGTCGAACGCCATACCATCGGTGCTGATACTGTAGTTGTCATACTGCTGGAACTTGACCACAAAGGTGCCGGTCAATGACAGGCCGTAGGTCGATGCCAGCGCGTCGACATCAAGTGCAATCTGCTGGTAGGTAGTGGTGCCGTTGGCAAGGCTGTACACCTTGGTGAAACTGGAACCACCGTTGTCGGAGAAGAACACACCATCCTGTGTGTGCGTTTCATCGCCGAATTCCTTCCACCAGAAGGTCAGGTCGACATCGACTTTGCCGGCCAGGTTCAGGTGAAGCCACGCCTCGTTCTGCGCATACAGACCGCCGTTCAGGTTGTCGTCCATAGTCAGATGGTACGACCCCGAATGCGGCGTATTGGCCGTGGTGATCAGAATGCGACCTTCGCTGTTCGATGACTGACTGGTCCAGTACTGGTCGAACGCACCGGTCTCGAAACCGGTGCTGTAGGGCAGATTGGCCCAGGTGCCGGTCGGCTCGGTCACCGTGATGTAGCCCGTTTTGGTTTCACCGTCGGATCCGCAGGCGTTGGTTGCGGTCAAGGTCACCGTGTAAGTTCCGGCCGCCGTATAGGTGTGGCTGGGGTTCTGAGCGGTAGACGTTCCTCCATCACCGAAGGTCCAGCTCCACGAGGTCGGGGAGTTGGTGCTGTTGTCCGTGAAATTGACGGTCAGCGGGAAATCTCCCGAGGTGGGCGATCCCACAAACGCAGCAACCGGCGCGTAGCACGGCGGAGTGGTAACCGTGATGTAGTTCGTCCGCGTGAAAACGTCGTTGCCACAACTGTTAGTTGCGGTCAGAACTACTGTGTAGGTGCCCGCAGCGGTGTAGGTGTGGTTCGGATTGGTCGCTGTCGACGTGCCACCGTCGCCAAAGGTCCATGCGTACGAGGTCGCACCTGTGGAGCTGTTGGAGAACGTGACATTCAGCGGATAGTCGCCCGAGGTGGGGGAACCGGTGAAACCGGCAGTTGGCGCCACGCACGGATTGACCGTGATGTAGCCGGTTTTGGTTTCGGCGTCGGAACCACCCGGACCCGTGACTGTCAGGCTGACATTGTAGGTGCCCGCCGAAGTATAGGTGTGGCCGGGGTTCTGAGCGGTGGAGGTTCCACCGTCACCAAAGGTCCAGGCCCAGCTGGTGATACTTCCGGTTGATGCATCCGTGAAAGCGACAGTCAACGGTTCCGTACCCGAGGTGGGGGAGCCGCTGAAGTTTGCCACCGGCGCCGGCGGCGGACCGGTGTTGACAGCGTTATAGGCATTGATACGCCCGGCGCCCATCTTGCCGATATATGTGGAACTCAGGTAGGCATCGATATTATCGGCGCTGCTGTATAGCTGCGTTTTCACCTGCGCCGCAGTCCATGACGGATTCTGCGACCAGATCAATGCGCCCACACCGGCGACCATCGGGGTAGCCATTGAGGTACCATCCAGGGCGGCCCAGTACGTTGTGGCGGCATCGGTGTGATCGTGATAGGTCGAGTAGATGCCTACGCCCGGAGCCGAAATATCGACCCAGGTACCGTAGGTGGTGAAGCTGGCGGCGGCATCGTTCTGATCTGTCGCTGCCACTGACACACAGTCACCGCGACCGTTAAGATAGTCGGCCGTCTGGCTGCCATCGTTACCGGCGGCGACAAAGATAATACCGCCGCTATTGATGAAGTATGTTGCCGCTGTGCCGATACCACCGGTGTTCGATGACCCCCAGCTGCAGGAGGCAATTTTCGCACCGTTGTTGGCGGCGTAGTAGAATGCCTCGGCGGCGGCGTCCATCATCACCACGCCGTATTCCTGACCAAGGTAGTTATAGGAATAGCCCATGCGGCACGGCATGATTTTGACACCGTTGCCGTATTCGGCCTGGGAACCGCTGCCCCAGCCACCGGCGACACCGGCCATGCCGTAACCGTCGTTGGTGATCATGCCGAAAATACCGGCTGTGTGCGTGCCGTGACCGTTGAAGTCACGCGGGTCGTTGTCCTTGGTGGTGCAGTCTTCACCGGTCCAGCAATTGCTGACACCGTCGATGAAGTCATAGCCAATCCAGTCGTCTACATAGCCGTTACCATCGTCATCAACTCCGGACGATCCGTTCAACTCGGCGTTGTTGATCCACATGTTACCGCGCGAGGCGCCCGGATTGGAGACGGTGGCGTTGACGCCGCCCAGGTCCGGGTGATAGTAGCGCGTGCCGGAATCCAGAATGGCCACGATAGTGCTCGTGGAGCCCGTCTGGATGTTCCAGCCCTCGGGGGCATCGATATCGTGATCGTTGGTCTGGCTGAGATGCCACTGGTACTGGAAGTAACCATCGTTTGGCGTGGCATACATGGCGTGAATACCAATCGGTTCCACGCGTTCGACCAGCGGATTGTTGCGGTAGGCTTCCATCGCCTCATCCAGCGTTCCGCTGGCGAAGTCTATTTTGTAGAAGGATGCCAGTTCCGGCGCCTTGACGTCGGAACCCGAGAACTGCTGGCGGATGCTCGAAACGGCGAATTGGTCGGAGATTTTGTCGAACTCCGGGTTGCCGATGTGGGCTGTGGCACTGGCCGACATCCGGGCGACCAGTTTGCCGGCCTCCGGTTTCATCACTACGATTAACCGATCCGGTACGTAGCCCAGGAATTGCGGGAAGTCTTTTGGCTGGTCAACCTGTTTGATTCCGTCGGCGGTGACGGCGGCCGAAAGGCCGAGCAGTATGAACAGAACAGCGATAATACAGGTCTTCATTGTTCCTCCGGCGAGAGTGGTGAGGGTCTAATTACTCCAATTCGGCGGAAATCGTTACCTATGGCGAGAGTCTCGGTCCCTCCTTTCTGATCGACTCAAGCGTTTGTAAGTGCCTGTCTTCTATAGTGCTCGTCAAGTTGTTTCCAAACTGCAGACAATCGACACACGGTTCTGCTGCGACCGGTGCCCCGGTTTCGGATGTATCTACTCGCAAACCCATTCAGAGGGCAAACCTTCGCCCCCAAACGGTTGGCGTGGATTTGCGATGTAACCGGCGGGATAAGAGAACCGACCCAACTCGGCCTCCGGGGAGTCACTCTCACCGCAAATAAGCGGATTGGTAACACGATCCTCCTTACCCAAAACGAATACGACTATTGTCTGAGCGAAATGGTGACTGATGAAGTGTGTGAGTGTCGGTCCTAATCGTCCACCGCCCTGCCCCTTATTGCTCCTAATATAGCGGACGTCCTCAATCCATGTCAAATCAGAAACTCGTCTGATACATTTG
>JAHIVM010000168.1 GCA_018816665.1 Candidatus Zixiibacteriota bacterium | reverse complement strand
GTCGTAGTCGTTTTCAATGGCTACGGTTTCAATTGCTTTCGTAACGTTGTCCAGGAGCGGTTCTATGATCTGCCGCTGTTTGCGTTCCGCGGTGCCGCCGGGGCCATACACCTGACGGGTGAAGGCATCGAGGGCTTCCTTCTTGGTATTTATGGCCGCCTCGCGCTCGCTCTTTTTCTCATCGGAGAGAATCAGCTTCTGCTTTTCGTATTCGTCAATCAGCTCCTGCAGTTCGGTCTGCTTGGCCAGCGCCTCGTCATCCCAGGCCTTCTGCTCGATATTCCACTGCTCTTCGGCCCGCTGCCAGGCTTTGTACCCCTGCTTGATCAACTCATCGTTGACATACCCCACCTTGAATCCCTGGGCCTGCGCACCCGACGGGAAGGCGGTCAGGATGATGGCGATCGCCGCAGAGGCGATCAGGATTTTGCTTACTATACGCATTCCAGTATCTCCCTTCATCGATTATACTCTATCTGAACGTTGTTCCAACCTGGAAATGTGGCCGCCATGACCGGTCATCGCCGTCGGGCGGATCATCAAGAGGCTTGGCGAAGTCAAAACCGATCGTACCAATTCCCGGCACCATGATTCTGAAGCCTACGCCGGCACCTTTATACAGACTGTTGAACGGCCGAACCTCATCGAGCGTCCGCCATGAATTGCCGGCGTCGAAAAAGGCCAGAGCGTAAATCTGACCCGCCACCAGCGGATACTGCAGCTCGAAGTTGCCGACCAGCATATACTTGCCACGCACCCTGGTGGTGTAAGTGGCACTGACATTAACACTGTCGGGATCCAGGCTGCCGCTCTGAACCTCGGTCGGGCTGTTGTAATAGTAGTAGGTCGTGTCAAGCAGCTTGACCGTGGAATCGGGCGTCAGAGTACCGTCGTCATACCCGCGCACGATTCCGTCGTACGCCGTGCCTCCCGGATTGAAGCGATCCGAGATCAGGATACGTCGATCATTAGGATCGCTCGATGATCCAAGAATCGCTCCGTACTGGACTTTCGCTGCAAATGACAGATTTCCGATAATCGGGAAAAACTTGGATACGGCAAAACGATGGCGCTGGTACTTCCAGAAACCGCCGAGGAAACCGGTATGCTCAAACGTGTATGAGAGAATCGATCCCTTGGTGGCAAACTCCGGAAGGTTGCGCGAATCACGAACGATATTCAGGCTGACTTTGGAGGCCGTATTCCACTCTTCGTTGTACTCGACAATCGAGCCGGGCAGAGGCAGACCGGTCTCGACATCGGTCTGGTTGTTCCTGGTGATTACCAGCGAGTCGCCGGTGTTGCTAATCTCAGTCCAGTTGTATACTTTGGTCCGAATGAGGGAGTTGGCCGCCTCAAAGTCATCATCATAGTCATAGAAGCGGTTGCGTTCAAGGCGGTACGAAGCATACACCCTGAAATAGTTGTCGGGCCAGCGGAGACGGCGTCCCAGTCGAATCGAGGCGCCCTGACGACCCTCGGTGTAGTCATCGTACCAGCGGCGATTCAGCAAAAACAGGTCTGTGCCCAGCAGTGTGGGGCGGCCGAACAGCCACGGCTCCGTGAATGACAATGAAAACGAGTTACGATTGCTGCCAAAGTCGGTGTTGAATGAGAGATTCTGACCGTTGCCGAACAGGTTGGGAATCCCCAGTCCGAGCTGTCCCACCAGTTTGTCCTGGCTGTTGTACCCGGCTCCGGCGTTGATCTGGCCGGTTTGCTTTTCCTCCACCTTGAACTCAAGATCAACATCGCCGTTGGGCAGATTGACCGGGACGGGTTCAACGTTGGAGAAGAAATTGAGTGCCATGACATCACGGATAGACCGAATCAACAACGACCGGTTGAACACCTGGCCGGGGCGGACATTGATCTCGCGTCGAATCACTCTGTCTTTGGTCCGCGTGTTGCCGAGGATTTTCACCAGGTTGATATGCGAGGGGAGACCTTCGCTGACGGTGTACGAAATGTCGATTATCGAATCGGCACGCGTCGTACGCTCATCAAGCACCCGGGTATGGAGATGGCCCACTTCCTGGTAGGCGGTGTATATCTCGTACAAAGACTCGTCGTACTTCTCGCTGTTAAAAACATCGCCCTCTTTGTGCTTCATGACCTTGCGAAGGGTGGTCGTATCCAGGATTTCCTGCCCGGTGAAACTCACGGTTCCGAAGTAGTATCGCGGTCCCTCATACACATCGAGGTAGATAGTCATGCGATTGAGGGCGGTATCGATATTGAAGGAATCCGACACCAGGAAGGCATCGATATACCCCTTTTTGTGATACTCCTCAATGACCTTCTCGAGATCTTCGGCATACTTGTCTTTGGCGAAGTCGGAGCTCTTCAGGAAACCGCGCTTGCGGTTGCGCATCTTTTTGACGAGATCCCCGGCCTTGACCCGCTCGTTGCCGGTCATAACGACCTTTTCGACTTTGACCTTGGAGTGTTCCTTGATGTCGTAGCTCAGACGGGCTTCGGTGGAATCCTCATTGGTGTCCAGCTTCCAGGAAACCTCGGCCTGGAAATAGCCCTTCTCGGCATACAGATCCCGGATTTTCTGCTCCGACTTGTGAATCAGGTGCGGGGAGATGTAGCCGCCCACGCCCAGCCCCAGTTTCTCTTTGAGGTCGTCGCTTTTGATCTTTTTGTTTCCGGAAAACGACAGCCCGGCAAGCTTGGGCAGTTCCTTGACCCGGATGACAACCTTGAGGCCGCCGGAGACTTCCTCGGCCAGAATCCGGACATCAGAAAAAATACCCAGGCCGTACAACCGGTGCATCGAATCCTGGATGATATTGGGAGTCAGGGGGGAACCCTTGGCGATCGAAGAAACGCCCAGAATCAGCGAAGTGGTGGCAATGCGATTGCCAACCACTTCGACCTCAACAACTGCGTAGTTTGACTGGGCGACGGCCGCGCCGGTCAGGCTCACAAGTATACAAATGACTGCAAGAGCCTTCCATGCTCTTCGGATCATCCGGCCACCCTGTGGTTTTATGCTTGCGGGGAGACGATCTTTTTGATCTTGATCTCGGAGTAGGGCTGACGGTGTCCCTGGGTACGACGGTACTTGGTCCGACGTTTGAACTTGAACACCAGCACTTTATCCGCAAGTCCGTTGGAGACAACCTCTGCTTCGATCTTGGCCCCATCCACAGTCGGTGTGCCGATCGTGGTCGTTTCTCCATCTTTCACCAACAGGACATCGGTCAGGTCAACTTTTGTACCCACTGCGGCCTCCTGTTTAGGGACTCGAAGCACAGAACCTTCTTCCGCTCTAAACTGAAAACCGGCCAACTGAAAAACCGCGTACATGGGCGTCCTTTCGATATTGCTAACGTACTCTCTCACTCTGAATTCAAGCCTCATATACTACCTTTTTTCGCTCCCAAGTCAAGCCCAATTTTCGCTCGAACGGCGCTCCCTCTCAGGGCGAGCTACCCCTTAAACTTGTGTAGTAACAGCAAGTTCCATAAAACAACCGAGACCCGGCCGGGCCGGTTGTCCGCAATTGTGATTGCACCCGCTCCGCAGGAGCGTATATTACGCATCCACATGGAACCGCAACCAGAGCCATGGAAAGCACTATGTCCAGTTCCGACAATGAAATAACCTTCCCGGGATCGCCCTTCAGGCTGAAATCCACTTTCCCGCCCAAGGGAGACCAGCCGGCCGCCATTGC
>JAHIVM010000167.1 GCA_018816665.1 Candidatus Zixiibacteriota bacterium | reverse complement strand
CGGCATCTTTTTCGAACCTGGCACGGAACCGTCGGTCTCCTTCACGACTGACATCTTTGCCTCCGAAATCGAATTCGTGATCAAGGACGAAACCGGTAGTGTCGTCCGCACCATCACCCAGGAAGACGTGGCTCCGGGAACGGGCACGCTGGAGTGGGACGGCAAGGACACAATCGGTAATGTCGCGGCCGAAGGTTACTACACGGTGGAAGCCCGGGCGACCGATGCCTCGGGTAACTCCTTCACACCCGAACTTTCGCTGGTGGGTATTGTCACCAAGATTACGTATCGCGACGGGGCGGCGTATCTGATGGTGAACGGCAGTGAGATAGCCATGGGTGATGTCGTGTCGATCGGTGCGCCGTCGGACGAGGACCAGCCATAGGTTCACCGGTGGCGGTAGATGAGAAGATGAGAGAAGAAGTGAGAGAATAAGATGAGTATTGGAAGTGTGGTCAAGATCAACAACTATCAGCGACCGGTAAACCTGGCGGAAATCGCCGAACGCGGCAAGCCGCAGGCTGCCAAAGCGCCGACGGGAGAGGCATCGTTCAAGGAGGCTCTGGCCTCTGAGATGGCGCCGCACTCAGCGGAGGTGTCGTTCTCGAAGCATGCCAGCCAGCGTCTGCATTCGCGCGGGATCGCACTGAGCGACGAACAGCTCACGAAGATTTCGGCGGCGGTGGATAAGGCTGAGGCCAAGGGATCGCGCGAGACGCTGATATTAACGGATGACGCCGCACTGGTAGTGGCCGTGAAGAACCGAACCGTGATAACCGCCTTTGATCGCGATAACCTTCGCGATGGCGTCGTCACATCGATCGACTCGGCTGTGATACTCTGAGGAAGATGATACACATGTTGAAGCATAAACACATATCAGGGCTGGACCCCATCGTACATGGGGAGGCCTTGCACGTACGCAAGGAGGTAGATGCGTTATGATGGCATCACTATACGCCGGTGTTTCCGGTCTGAAAAATCACCAGACGAAGTTGAACGTGATTGGTAACAACATCGCCAATGTCAACACCATTGGCTACAAATCCGGCCGCGTGAATTTCCAGGAGGCGCTGGTGCAGACGTATAAGGGCGCCGGCCGTCCCAGCACGGTGTCCGGCGGTACCAACGCTCAGCAACTCGGTCTGGGTATGCAGGTTGCTACTATTGACAATCTGTTCCTGCAGGGTGGTCTCGAGACCACCGGTCAGATAACGGACATGGCCATTCAGGGCGCCGGTTTCTTTATCCTGGCGGATAACAACGGCGACACCTACTACACTCGCGCGGGTGCTTTTGGTCTTGACGCGGAATCGAATCTTGTCGATCCGGCCACCGGATTGTTTGTCCAGGGCCGCATGGCCGATTCCACCGGCGCGATACCGTCGCTGGCAACTCTGGGCAACATCACGCTGCCCTTCGGTCAGCAGGATCCAGCCAGCGCCACGGAGGTGGTTACCATGGCGAACAACATCGATGTGACAGCCACCACGGCCAGGGCGCAGTACGTCCGTCTCGGCGGATCGAATGTCCAGACGGTCAGTGGAATTGCTGACGACGGTGTGGGCGGCGTTCACACGATCTCCGTCACGGGCGCCCAGGCGCAGCATGCAACCTTCACCGGCACCACAGTCGGCGATGACGGAACCGGCGCCTTGATCGGCGCTCTGGGGTCAAACACCTCGCTGGGCAGTCTCGGAGTGACCATCTTCGACGATTTTGGCCTTACGGTTGACGGATCGGTTACGCCCTACATGCTGTCGGGTCTCAGTGAGGAGTCGACAGTCGGCGATGTGATAGACCGCATCAATCAAATCGACGGTTTGTCGGCCGAATTGAACGGCGGACAGGTGGAGATAACCCGCACGAAGGCGGGCGCTCCCGCTGAGTACTCGTTCTCCTCGACCGCCGGTACGTACACGCTGGATGGTACAGGCACCTATGCGGTGGCCGGCAATATCGCGGGCGTGATCTTCGGCGTCAACGGAACGTCCTTCACCTCGGCCGGCGGTGCGGCGACCACATATGTGGCCACCGATGTATTCACTCCCGATCGGGGATTCGGCGCCACCACCGGTCCGGTGACCACGCAGTTGGATCTGGTCTTTCACGATCGTGACGGTACGGTAATCGGACTTGCCGGAATGGGCGGCGGCGGCGTGACCATTGACGCTCCCAACGGCCTGACCGCAACCGGTGGCGACGATCTGATCATCAGAACCGAACCGACCGTGCACTCGACCTCTATCAACATCTTTGATTCACAGGGCGGACGGCACACCCTGACTATCGAATTCGCACGCTCGATCGTGCCGAACCGGTGGGACTGGCAAGTGTCGACCCTGGACAACGAAACCGTATCGGCCGGTCGGCAGGGCTTCGTGGCCTTCAACTCGGACGGCTCCCTGAATACGTTTGAGTACTTCGGCGGCGCATCGGCTGTGACAATCGATCCGAATAACGGCGCGGACCTGATGCAGATCACGCTCGACGCGGGTACGATCAGCGGCTTCGACGGCCTGACCGGTTTTTCGGCCGGCGGCAACAGCAGCGCGTCGATGATTGCACAGGACGGTTACGGACTGGGTATGCTGGACAAGATCGACATCGATCAGGCCGGTAACATCTCGGGTATCTTCACCAACGGTGTGACCCGTATCCTGGCCCGGATATCCCTGGCGGACTTCACCAACCAGGCCGGTTTGCGGAAGGCCGGACGGTCCATGTACCAGACCTCGCCGAACTCCGGTGACGCGGTGGAAGGCATAGCCGGTCAGACCATTTCGGGCATTATCACCTCCGGTGCGCTTGAGTCATCGTCGGTGGATATTGCCGCCGAATTCACCAGCATGATTACGGCGCAACGCGGATACCAGGCCAACGCCCGAATTATCACGACGTCGGACTCGTTGCTGGAAGAACTCGTGAACCTGAAGAGATAAGATAGATGATCAAGGTTACCAGGATAAATGACAACGAGCTGGTGATCAACGCCGATTTGATCGAGTTCGTTGAATCGATTCCCGACACGATCGTTTCGCTCACGACGGGCAAAAAGATCATGGTCAGGGAGACGACCGACGAAATCATCAGGCGAGTAGCGGAATTCAAGCGACTGTCATCCGGCCGGTTTCAGATACCGGCCGGTGACGGCGAGGAAATCGGGAGCTGACTATGGCAGCTGATGAAGACAAAACCACGGTGGAAATCCCCGAAGGCGGAGAGGGCGGTGCCAGGAAGAAGGGATCGAACAAGATGGTCCTGTTTGGCGGCATCGGAGCGGTGGTGGTTATCGGAATTGTCGTGGCTCTGTTTGTCGTCAAGCCGATGATGAGCGGGTCCGACAGCGGCGCGGGAGAGGGCGAGATACACGCAACCGAACAGGCTGAGGAATCAAGCCATGCCCCGGCGCCAAAAAAGAAGAAGTCCTCAGGCGGTCACGGACCCTCGGAGTCGATGGTATACGCCATCAAGGACATCGTGGTGAATCCGGCCGGCACGGGCGGCACACGGTTCTTGTCCGTATCATTCGGGTTCGAACTGCAATCATCGGCGCTGGCGTCGGAGTTTGAATCCCGCGAGCCGCTGGTCCGGGACGCCTTGATCACGATTCTGGCTTCCAAGACGGTAGCCCAGTTGACGGATGCAAAGCAGAAAGAGATCATCCGGTACCAGGTGAAAAAGCGACTGGCAAAACTCATGAACACCGACGAAATCGCCGGTGTGTACTATACGGACTTCGTTTTACAGTAGGGTAGGTTGCTTTGGCAAAGATTCTATCACAGGAAGAGATAGACGCTCTATTGACCACGGTCACGTCGGGTGAAGGGGAGATTGAGTCGCAGGATTTCGAGGACGAGAAGTTACGCTCGGTCGTCGCCTATGACTTCAAACATCCCAACCGTGTGTCCAAGGATCAGATTCGGACGCTGGAGAACATGCATGACAACTTCGCGGGCCATTTCGGCTCGGCGTTGTCGACCATCCTCCGAACGATCGTTGATGTTGATCTTGTCTCAGTTGATCAGATCACGTATTCGGAGTTCATCATGTCTCTGGTCTCGCCGTCCTGTACTTACACGTTCTCGGCCGAGCCATTGGAAGGCGTGTGCCTCGTCGATTTCAATCCCACGCTGACGTTCTCCGTCATCGATCGCATGTTCGGTGGGCACGGGAAGATCCTGGAGACGGAGCGTGAACTTACCGGGATTGAACGCTCGGTTATGGCGCAGTTGGTCAACCGTCTGTATTCCGAGTTGACCAAGTCCTGGGAACATCTGGTACAGATCAGTATCGAGCAGAAAAGCTTCGAGACCAATCCGCAGTTCATTCAGATCGTCCCGCCGGGTGAAACGGTGGTGGTGATTTCCTTCCAGATCAAGCTGTTCCAGGCGACCGGCCTGCTGACCATATGTTATCCGTATGTATCGCTGGAACCGATTGTTACCAAACTCTCGGCGCAGAACTGGATCGACGCTACCAAAAAGAAGAATCTGGCGGCGGATCGCTCGACCAATAAGGGGAATCTGGATCGCGTGCAGGCGGAGGTGGCGGCGGTGTTGCTGCGCACCAACCTGAAGATGCGCGATTTCATGTCGCTGCAGATCGGCGATGTTATCCCGTCGGAGAAGAAGATCGCCCTTCCGATCGAACTATGTGTGAATCGTCGGACAAAATACCTGGCCAAACCGGGTCTGTCCGGGAAAAAGCGCGCCGCCCAGGTACTCTCGGTGCACGACAAGCTGGCAGAGGAGATAAGTCATGAGTGATGAGAAGGACATGGACGTTCCGGCTCAGGAGCAGGAGTCCGAGGATCAGGTACAGGCGTCTGAAAGCCCGGAAGTCGCTGATGCGAGCGCGGGCGATGCCGATGCGGCCGGTCTCGAGGGTATGGAAGGCATGGCCGATCTGGCGGCTGCCGCCGAGGATTTCAAAACTGTGAATCCGGATGATGAATCCGAGGAAGATGCTGAAGCGGCCATGTTGCGGATGCTTGAAGATCTACCGGAGACCGATGAGAAGGCCTCGCCCGACGACATCAACTTTGGGACCTCCCAGGTCAGCCGGGCGGAGTTCCAGCAGCTGCAGCAGCCGACCGGCGGAACGGATACCCGGAATATCGATCTCCTCATGGATGTCGATCTGCCGGTGTCCATTGAACTCGGTCGTACCAAAATGACCATTTCCGACATTCTATCGCTTGGTCCCGGTTCGGTCGTGGAACTGAACAAACTGGCCGGTGAGCCGGTGGATCTACTGGTCAATCAGAAGAT
This sequence comes from Candidatus Zixiibacteriota bacterium, assembly GCA_018816665.1. Lineage (GTDB taxonomy): Bacteria > Zixibacteria > MSB-5A5 > GN15 > FEB-12 > JAHIVM01. Next base: position 12,839 of record JAHIVM010000167.1, on the reverse strand, counting down.
CGTGGCCAAGGGCGAAGTGGTGGTGGTCGATGAAAGTTTCGGTTTGCGTATTACGCAGTTGATGACACCGGAAGAAAGGCTGAAGGCTCTTGCAGAAGAATAGAACACAGCGACGCATGGTGATTGGGCTTTCGTTACTGCTCGGCCTGGCCCTGATCGGCGTGTTTATGATCAACGTGCGACCGGCAGGCGCCGAGCGGACACTGGCTTCGCTCACGACGTCTGAAGCGCAGGTTGAGGGCGGGGGAGACGTCGCGCAGCAGCCGGCGGAGACTGTCCAGCCGACACCGCTGGGCAGCATTATCAAGATGATCAGTGCGCTTATCGTGGTTCTGTTCTGTGTGTACTTCGGTTTGTATTTCCTCAAACGTCTGATGAACCGTCGAGGAGCAAAGGGCGGATCGGCATCGGCGCTGGAGGTTCTGGATACGGCATATGTCGGTCAGAAGAAAAGTATTTCACTGGTCCGTGTGGCCGGTCGGTCGGTGTTAGTGGGAGTCACGGATACGCAGATTTCCATGCTGACCGAACTGAGCGCGGAAGAAACAGAAGCAGTACTGGCGGAACAGCCGAACACGGAGATCGGTGAAAGTTTCGGCAGGATACTGAGTTCTGCGGCAGGACGAATCAGAGAGATGCGTCCGCAACGACGGCAACCTGCTGTCGAGGCCTAGCCAGAGAAATAGGACCGTCGCAGGATTCGACGGTCGGACGGCGCGTGATATGGATATTGCCGCCTGTTGCTGAAAGACATAGGACATGAAACATTTGCTCAGACTGCTTGCAACGACTTCGGCAGCCATCGCCCTGTCGGCGGTGAATGCCTCTGCCCAGTCCATTCCCAAGGTCTCGATTGAGGTTGGAGAGACGTCCAGCCCCACCGACCTCTCCACCACGCTGCAAATCGTCCTGTTGCTGACCGTGCTGGGTCTGGCGCCGTCGCTCCTGATCATGGTGACGTCGTTCATCCGCATTGCGGTGGTGCTGTCGTTCTTGAGGAATGCGATGGGGGCGCAGCAGCTCCCGCCGAACCAGGTCCTGATCGGTCTGGCCCTGATTCTCACGTTTTTCATCATGACGCCGGTAGTCAATCAGGCCTACGACGAGGGCATCAAACCCTACCTGGCCGAGGAGATTGCGGGGGAGGAGGCGTTCGCCAAAACCACCGAGCCCTTCCGGAAGTTCATGCTGGCGCAAACCCGTGAGCAGGATCTGGCTCTGTTCGTTGATATCTCGGGCATCGACGCGCCGGACAGCGCCGAGGATATCCCGCTGCACGTGCTCATACCCGGTTTTGTGATATCGGAATTACGGACGGCTTTCCAGATAGCTTTTGTGGTGTTCATCCCCTTTCTGGTGATCGACATGGTGGTGGCCTCGGTGCTTATGTCCATGGGTATGATGATGTTGCCGCCGATTATCGTGTCGTTGCCGTTCAAGATCCTGTTGTTCGTGCTGGTTGACGGCTGGTATGTGCTGATCAAATCACTGGTGGAATCATTCCACATGTAGCTGGAGGAGAGAGACTGTGACTCCGCAAATGGTAGTGTCTATAGGGCGCGAGGCGCTGACGGTGACGTTGATGGTTGCCGGCCCCATGTTGGCGTTTGGATTGATCATCGGTCTGGTGATTTCCATTTTTCAGGCGGTCACTCAGATTAACGAAATGACCCTGACGTTTATCCCCAAAATCCTCGCCGTGGCGCTGGCTCTGGTGGTGTTTTTGCCCTGGATGATCAACATGTTGACCGACTTCACCCGCCACATGTACGCCCTCATCCCAACCCTGGCCGGGTGACTTATGTGTGCACCTGCTGAACAGGGTGAACTATTTTCCCTCAGTTCCGGTAAGAATTTCCGGTCGATTCCGGCCGGATCAGATTTCCTCCATATGAGCCAAAGCTAACACGCTGTCGCCCAACGTCTTAAGAATAATCCTCCGCCTGTTTCACTTTGGCACACGGCTTGAGATAGGTAAAGCTGACGATAAGCCCGAAGTGTGAGGAGAAGGAACGTTGTTCGACTTTATTTACTACGGATCGGCCAAGCTGGAGCTCTTCCTGCTGCTGATTCTGCGCGCTTCCGGGCTTCTCCTGTTTTCCCCGGTCATCGGCCACCAATCAATCCCCAAAACGGCCAAAGTAGGGCTGGCGATATTGTTCGCCATCGTGCTTATGCCGGCGATGCAGGGGGTGGAGATTCCGGTGGCTGAGTCGCCGGTTGAACTCGCGGGTATGGTTGCCCGGGAGTTGATGGTAGGTATCCTGATTGGGTTTTTCTTTGCGTTGCTGATCAAAGCGGCCGAGGCGGCCGGATCGCTGGTCGGGTTTCAGGTGGGCTTGATTATTGCCCAGGCCTTTGACCCGAATGCCAATGACCAGGTAGCCATCATCGGCCGACTCTGGATAATCCTGGCCACCCTGATCTTTATGGCCATCAACGGCCACCACCTTGTCATCCTCGCCTTCTCAGACAGCTACCAGGTTATTCCGGCGGGATACATGCAAGTTGACGGCAGTACGGCCGAGTTGATGATGAAGTTCACCGGCTATGTGTTTGTGCTGGCGCTCAAGTTCGCCGCCCCGGTGATGATAACGCTGTTCCTGACGGATGTCGCGCTGGGCACCGTGGCCAAGATGATGCCCACGATGAACATCTTCGTGGCCGGTTTCCCGATCAAGATCACGGTGGGATTCGCCGTGCTGGCGATGTCGCTGCCCGTGTTCTCCTACGTTCTCGAAAAGACCACGGTCTTAATCAACAACGCCGCCGGCGGTTTGCTGGCCTCAATGGGTAAAGTGTAAGCAGGCGTCATGGCTGAAGACAGTTTCCAGGAAAGAACGGAGAAAGCGACACCCCGGCGCCGTGACAAGGCGCGCGAAGAGGGGAGAGTCGCCAAATCAATGGAGTTGAATGCGGCCGCCGTAATCATGCTCGGTTTTACGTCTCTGTTCCTGCTCGGACCGTTTATTGCCGAACGCACGCTGGATCTTATGCGCTACACGCTGTCACACGCGCCGGACCTGGCCCAGAGCCAGCCGACCTTTCACAAGTTCTTCGTCGACAACCTGGTGCGCTTCTTCACGATCGTCAGCCCGGTGTTTATCACCATGCTGGTGATCGGCCTGATAGTCAACATCGCGCAGGTCGGCTTCAAAGTCTCGACGAAGGCGATTGAGCCCAAGTTCGAAAAGCTCAACGTGGTCGAGGGAGTAAAGAAGCTGTTCTCCATGCGCTCACTCGTACAGCTGTGTCGTGATACGATCAAGCTGGTGGTGGTGGGATTTGTGGCCTACAAGGTTATCCGGTCCGAGTTCGACGGCTTTTTTGCGCTGGCCGACATGACGACCATCGAGTTCGCCGTCACCATGGGCAAACTGGCCATGATGGTGGCGCTGAAAATCGGCGTGGTGATAGCCATCATTGCCGTCCTGGACTACGCCTACCAGAAGTACGAATTCGAAAAGTCCATCAAGATGTCCAAACAGGAGATCAAGGACGAATACAAGGATACCGACGGTAACCCGCAGTTAAAGCAGCGGGTGCGTCAGATTCAACGGGAAACCTCGCGGCGCCGGATGATGGACGCGGTACCTACCGCCGACGTGGTGGTGACCAACCCGACTCACCTTGCGGTCGCACTGAAGTACGATCCCTCCGAGATGGGCGCCCCTGTAGTGGTCGCCAAGGGAGAACGTCTGATCGCCCAGAGAATCAAGGAAATCGCCCGCGAGCACGGGGTGCCGGTTATCGAGGACAAGCCGCTGGCCCGCTCGCTGTTCAAAATTTGTAATGTCGGCGACTTCGTTCCCGAAAAACTGTATCGCGCCGTGGCCGAGATTCTGGCTCACGTCTACCGCCTCAAGGGAAAGGTATTCGGGTAAGCCATGGCCGGTAGCAAGAGCATACTCAACGGCCTGAGTTCACGCGCCGACATCGCCCTGGCGATCGTGGTCATCGGCATTATCACCGTCCTGGTGATTCCGATACCGTCCGTCCTGCTCGACTTTGCCCTGGCCTTTAATATCACCTTCTCGCTGGTGGTGCTGTTGACCACGCTCTATGTCAAGGAGCCGCTTGATCTGTCCGTGTTCCCCGGTATGCTGCTGATTGTCACCCTGATGCGGCTGGCCCTGAACGTGGCCTCGACCCGGATGATTCTGGGCGACGCCTACGCCGGTGAAGTGATCAACTCGTTTGGTAACTTCGTGGTGCAGGGGAATTACGTCGTCGGCTTCATCGTGTTCGTTATCCTGGTGATCATTCAGTTTGTGGTCATCACCAAGGGCGCCGGCCGAATTTCTGAGGTTGCCGCTCGCTTCACTCTCGACGCCATGCCCGGCAAGCAGATGGCCATTGATGCCGATCTCAACGCCGGTATTATCAACGAGGATCAGGCTCGCGTGCGCCGTGAAAAGATTTCGCGCGAGGCCGACTTCTACGGTGCTATGGACGGTGCCTCCAAGTTCGTACGCGGTGATGCTATCGCCGGTATTCTGATCACCCTGATCAACATTATCGGCGGCTTCATTATCGGCGCCGCCATCAACGGCATGTCGCTGTCCGAGGCCCTGAGAACGTACTCCCTGTTGTCAATCGGTGACGGTCTGGTTACCCAGATTCCGGCTCTGCTGGTGTCGACTGCTTCCGGTGTGATTGTCACCCGGGCGGCCTCCGAATCCAACATGGGTACCGATCTGTCAAGACAGCTTACTCGTCAGCCGCGCGCGATCATGATCACCTCGGCCGTTCTGATTCTGTTCGGACTGGTACCGGGGATGCCGACCCTGACGTTTGTCGTGCTGGGTCTGGCCGTCGGCGGAGTGGGCTATGCCACCCGTCAGGCGCAGCAGCGGCTGGCTGCCGAGAAACAGCAGGAGAAGAAAGCGGCTGCGGCTGCCAAACCGGCTGAGCGTGAGGAACGCACCGAGGACCTGCTGAAAGTTGATACTATCGGGCTGGAGATCGGCTACGGTCTTATCCCGGCCGTTGATGCCAACCAGGGCGGTGACCTGCTGGAGCGAATCGGTTCCATTCGCAAGCAACTGGCAGCCGAACTCGGCATTATCGTACCGCCCATCCGTATCCGCGACAACGTCCAGTTGAAGCCGAACGAATACCAGGTGAAAATCCGCGGGATCAGGGTAGCCGGTGCCGAGCTGATGCTTGACCATCTGCTGGCGATCAATCCCGGTTTTGTTGAAGAGAAGCTGGATGGTTTTGATACTGTCGATCCGGCCTTTGGTCTCTCCGCAACCTGGGTGATCCCGGCGTTGAAGGATGTTGCCGAGGCCCGGGGCTTCACGGTAGTTGAGCCGACCGCCGTGCTGGCTACCCATCTGACCGAAGTGGTGCGCGATGCTGCCGCCGAAATGGTCACTCGTCAGGATATCCAGCACCTCGTCGAAACCCTCAAAGAGGATGTTCCGGCTCTGGTGGAATCGGTCATTCCCGAAGTGGTGTCGTTGGGCACGCTGCAGAAGGTGTTGCAGGCGCTGCTGAAGGAACGGATTCCGGTGCGGGATCTGACCACGATTCTGGAGACGGTGGCGGATTACTCAGCTATTACGAAGGACACCGATGTCCTCGCCGAATACGCCCGCATGGCGCTCAAACGTCAAATCACGGAGCTCTACAAGGACAATTCGGGGCGGGTCAACGTATTCACAGTCGATCCGGCCCTGGAGCAGCAGATGGCCGATGCCGTTCAGAGCACCAAGCAGGGTTTGATGATGCTCCTGGATCCCGCAATCACCGATGCCGTGTTGAAATCGATCGGGCGCGAGTCCGAGCGCATGCAGGCAGCCGGTGTGACCGCCGTGTGCATCTGCTCCCCGAACATCCGCCTGGCCCTCCGCCGACTGGTTGAGGCGAGCTACCCGAATCTGGCGGTGGTGTCCTACAATGAAATTCTCTCCAATGTCGAAATCGTGTCAACCGGAATGGTGAGGTTGCAAAATGATCATTAAGTCATTCGTCGCAGAATCCTCGTCGGCCGCCCTCAAACAGGTGCGTCGCGAGATGGGCGGCGACGCTGTCGTCCTCAAGACCCGCCAGGTGCGGAGTGACGACGGTATCTCCCGGGTGGAAGTAACCGCCTGTCTCGATAAGCCGACCACGGGCCAGTCCTCGGTGGCGCTGGCCGATCGGAAGCCGGCGGTGGCCCCGATCGCTGCGCCGACAACCGGATCGCGCCTGGCGCCGGACGTGATCGAGGAACCGATGATCCCGGCGGCTACCGCTGCTCTGATCAACGACAGTCGTCTCGACGGATTGGAAGCCAAACTGGATCGACTGCTCAGCCTGCAGGTCCTGCACACGACCGGTATTCGCCCGGACACCCGGGTGATGGAACGAGTCGTGACAGCTTTGCGGAGCAGCGATACGCCCGACGAATTCATCACCGGCCTGCTGGGCGGTTTCGACGGCAGCTCCGACGAAACGATGGTCACGGAAGACGGCGTTTACAACGCGCTGGTGACCCGCATCACGGAGGCCCTCGATCCGGTGACGCCGTCGGCCGGCGATCGCGTGCTGGCGATGGGGCCGGCCGGTACCGGCAAAACCACGTTCATTGGCAAACTGGCCTGTGACCTGGTAACCCGCCGGTCGACCGCCGTGAAGCTGATGTCCCTGGATTCGCACAAAGTCGCCGCGCGTGATGAAATCGAAAGCTATGGTGAACTGCTCGGAGTCGACGTCATCGCAACCGATGACGATGTGAAAAAAAGCATTGATAACGAGAAGGTCGTGTTGATCGACTCGGCCGCCCTCTCGGCCGACAAGGGCCGGGCCGATGTCCTGGCCGGGGAAATCGCGCGAGTGGCACCGACCCACCGCCTGATGATTCTGTCGTCCCTGACCCGCTACCGGGACCTGGTTCGTCAGATTGAAGCCGCCGCATCCCTGGCGCCCACCCATTTGGTGGCCACCATGACCGATCTCACAGACTGCTGGGGCGCCGTGATTGCGGCCGCCGTCAAAACCGGTGTCAAACTGGCGCTGGTATCCAACTCACCTCTCTCCACCACCATGGTCGAGACACCGCAAGCCGAAGCCATTGCCTCCGTGATGCTGCGGCGGGAGGGGAAGCATGACTGATAACAGATTTTCGATAGGGCTGACCGAGGGTATCGGCTTCGGACCGCGCATGATTTCCGTTCTGTCCGGAAAAGGTGGCGTGGGCAAGTCCGTGATCGCCTTCAATCTGGCCCATCAAATTGGCCTGAGCGGCCGGCGGGTGTTGCTGGTGGATGCCGACTTTAGTTGCGGCAATCTGCATATCCTGGCCAATGTGGCCGCCGAATACGGTGTGATGGAGTTTGCCACCGGCAAGTTGTCGCTCGCCGAAGCGGTGACCCGCTGTGCTCACTCCGTTGATCTCCTGGCCGCGGCCAACGGTGGGGTGACGAATGTTGACACGAGCCTTGTCAGCACGCTGGCGGCGCGCCTGCGGCACCAGGCCGGGAACTACGATCTGATCATTCTGGATCACGGGTCCGGCGTTTCCGACCCCGCCACGGTCCTGGCTCATGCCTCTGACCTGAACGTTCTGGTTCTGATACCGGAGCTTACTTCGATTGCCGACTGCTACGGGCTGGTGAAATATCTCTACAACGCCAACGCCAACATTGACTGTCGCCTGCTGGTAAACCGCGTCCTGTCGGACGATGAAGCGGAGTACGTGCAAACCAAGTTTGCGGCGACCGCCGAGCGGTTTTTGCGCCGGGTGCCGGGTTTTCTGGGCCATGTGCCGGAGGATATCGATGTTCGGCGTTCCGTGGGCAGTCAACGACCGGTGATCGACATAAACAGTCAAGCTCTTGTGGTGCAGGCGCTTACTCGCGTCATGCCCGCCGTGACCGGTCCCGCAGTCGATACGGCCCCGGTCAACCGAATTGAGACGATAAATAACGAACCGGCAACAGCCGATATATGGGGATAGCGTTCAAAATGGCTATGACAACGAAAGAAGCTCCAAAAAAGCGCGGGCGCAAGCCCGCTGCCGCCGCCGCTACCGAAACAACAGCCGTAGCGGTGTCGCCTCGGACCCGCAAGTGGGAAGTCACGGTTCGCGATTGGGCCCGGTATCGGAAAAATCCGACCCACGAGATCCGTCAACGGCTGCTCAACAAGTACGTGCCCCTGGTGCGCAATGTCGCGGCCCGTATGGCCATGGGTTTCCCTCGTTCGGTGGAGTTGACCGACCTGATCAACACCGGTGTGATCGGTCTGGTAGAGGCTTTTGGGAATTTCGATCCGGAACGCGGCGTGAAGTTTGAAACGTACGCCGTCCCCCGGATTCGCGGCGCTATTCTGGACGAGCTCAGGGCCCTGGACTGGGTGCCGAGATCGACCCGGGCGAAGTCTCGGGAAATAGATCGCGCGATGGTCTCGCTGGAAAACGAACTGGGCCGTCAGCCGGAGAAACCGGAACTGGCCGAACGATTGAATTTTACTATGGACGAACTGCATAAGGCGCTCGATGACGTGTCCTGTACCAACATTCTCTCTCTGGACGAAGTGGTGTACCCGGAAGATGACAATCGCCAGGTGCCCCGCATCGAGACGGTTCAGGAACAGGGCAAGCCGAGCATCCTGGGTGAAATCGAGAAGGGCGAAATGCGCTCCTTCCTGGTAACGGCGATTGACCGGCTGACTGAGCAGGAAAAGCTGGTGATCGGTCTGTATTACTTTGAAGAACTTACGCTGAAGGAGATCGGTGAAGTAATGGTCATATCCGAATCGCGAGTATCGCAGATCCATACCCGGGCGGTGAAAAAGCTGCGCGGCATGGTCAAAGAGCGATTCGCCATGACCGCCTGAGTATCGCCGATTCCGCCAACGCGGAGATAACATGGCTGAAGCTGATTCAGTAGAACGCGCCGGATACGTCGTTCCCGGCAGAATACAGCAGGCACAGCAGAGTGCACGCGACAGACGACAGGAGTTTGCGCAGGCCCTCAAGGACAAGATGGAAGAAGAACGACGAAAAAAGAGAAGAAAGAATAAACAGGATGAGTTGGTGTTGCAGACCCCGGACGACGCAGGCGACGATACTGTCGCGGCTGTTGCCGAAGACCCTGGTCAGGAGCAACCTGAAGAAGAGGCGACCGACACTCCGGAGCCGTCGGACACCATTGACGATACTGCAGATGGAGACGCGCAGGAGGACACTGCGCCGGCACACATAGACGTGCGAGCCTGATAGGAACGGGACAAGGAGAATAAACATGGATGTGCTTCAAAATCACGCAATTGACATCGGAATAAACATACTCGGGTATTTGCTGGCTGCCGGTTTTGGCATGGTGATCTATTCCATGTTTCGCCGGCGTCGTCCGGAGGCAGCCGCAGTCGCACCGACCGCGGCAGTTACGATATCCACCGCCCTGCCCGAGGCAGCCGAAACGCCGAGCACTCCGACTTCCGGACCGCGCAAAGTCGATCGCAACATCGAATTTCTGGATCTCCGTGGCTGTGATTCGCCGCAGGTGGCCGAGGATGTCGCCCGGGCGACGGCCAAACCGGCCGCATCGGGCCGACGCGACCGCGCCGAGATCATTCGTATTGCGCGCGAGATGTTGAAGGCGGGGGCGCCCTCTGAGGCGATCAAACGGACCCTGCCGGTTTCAGACGGCGAATTAGCGCTGCTACAAAGTGGTAACAAGAGGTAATTGCTGGAGATATATATGCCAAACGACAGCCCATTTTTACAGTTCAAGGTTGAATGCCCCATCTGCAAAACCATCAACGAGTTTGAGCAGATCAAAGTAGGGGCGTTCACCGAAGGCGGCCGGGACACAGACTTCTGTCCCCAGGATATTGAATGGCGTATTGCCAAATACCAGGCCCACAATCCGTTGCTGTACTTCACGGCATCCTGCAGCAATTGCTTCTACACCCGCGAATTCAACCATGCCTACCGTGACTGGAAAAGCGACAACGCCTTCCGTACCTATCGTCTGAAGGCCATCAAAGAGCGCCACCTGGAACAACTGTCGACGGCGGATTCGATCTGCAGCAGCCTGGGACAGGCGATCGATTTGCAACGCTTCCCCAATGAGTCAGCCATCATCAAACTGCTGCTGGCCGTATTCGACGAACAGCTCGCCGAACACCAGAGCAATCTTGATCTCGGACGGTTCTACCTGCGCATCGGATGGGTGTTCCGCGGTCTTAATACGGGCGAGAACCCGAGCCAGACCCTGCTCGGCAGCCTGCTGCGCGATATCGATTCCAAGTATCAGCAGGTAGTGACGAACACGGACAAGGCCAACGCTGATATGGCGCAGCTGGAAGCCAGCGTGCGTGCGCATTTCGAGGCCGAACAGATTCCGGCCGAGTTGCAGTCACAGATGTTCGGCTTCCGGGACCGCTTCAACGATGAATTGCAGAATCTTCAACAGAAGGTCAACGCTCCCACCGAGCAATTGATCGCCTTTCAGACGATGTTTGATGAATATCGAACGATGCTGCTCGGCAGCGGCTCGGGTGATGCAGCCATGCCCTTCGGCCAGCACCCGTCATTCGCTGATTTCCTCCTGAGCATGAGAAAGCAGTGGGATGGTATCGTTACCGGGGAACGGGACGCAATGGAAAAAGCCATTCACTTCTACAAAAAGGCGTTTGCCTCGGGACGTGAGATTGCCCCGGGCGCCCAGCAGATACAGGCCTCGTACCTGATCGCCGAGCTGTCTCGTCGCGTCGGTGATCACGACGGTGCCAAGCAGTTCTTCACGAGTACGATCAAGACCGGGCAGGAGTTTATCTACCAGCACCGGCGCGATCAGTCCAAAACACAACTGGCCAGGAAAATACTGGAACTGGCCATAGAACAGGGAAGAGCTAACCTCGCGGCAGCCAAGCCGGCATAACGAAACGGAACGATGAGCGGGACGCACACACATCAAACGGGCATGCGCGACGGGCTGAAAGTATGGGAACGTCTGCGCATCATAACGGGAGAAGGATCCTCCGCGGGCGTCTACACTGCGCGTATTGAGGACGTGATCAACGGCGGCATAGTGGTGGACAACCCGGAGTTTGTCTCCGGCAACACGCTGCTTCGCCAGGGCATGGCCGTGGTCGTGCAGGTGACGCGCGAGGATGCGGTGTATCAGTTCCATTCACAGGTAAGATCCCAGGGCAGCGGCAAACTGAAACGCGTTATCCTGACGCCGCCGACCCGGATGCAGCGGGTGCAGCGACGACTGTTTGCGCGTGTGGAAATATCCTCGCGCGTCCGGTTCGCCACGTATTATCCCGGTTTTGAATGGACCGATTGGCGTGAGAAAACGCCGTGGTCTGACAGTTTCCTCGTAGACATCAGCGGCGGTGGAGCGTTGATAAAAACTCCGGAGTCGGTTCCCGACGGTTCCCTGCTGCTGGTGGAGATAGAGCTGTTCGCCCAATCCAACCTGCCGGAAGTCGTGTTCAGTCAGAGCCGTCGCCATGTGCGGGCCGACAAGGACTGGCTCTGCGGTGTTGAGTTCATTCTGGCCGCCGATCTCGGCCGTCACGTCAATCAGGGCGAATTGAAACGCATGCCCGAGGAACTCAGGCAGTTCACCGGTCGCAAACAGGACGCTCTGGTAACGCATCTCTTCCAAAAGCAAATCGAACAGCGTCAGAAAGGCCTGATCTAAGATGTCCGCCGCACGCAATTCAGGTCCGGAGATCAACTCGCCGATCACGCTGGAACTGGACTATTCCGTGCTGGTCGGCAGATCCATCCGCATCTACTCCCGTCAGTTCGCCGGACAGGCGTTGGAGAGCAAGGTGCTGTCAGTTACCGATGGCAGACTGCTGGTGGAGAGCGGCGTGCGACACCAGCAGATCGGTTGTTTGGTGAACAATCAAACCACCGTGTTGCGGTTCGAATACAAGGGCCAGGAAATTGCCGTGCGGGCGCAGTTGCAGCGTACTGCCGGCGGCCGGTGTTACTTCCGGCTGTCCCAGGATGTCGCCCCGCTGGCGCAACGACGCTTCCAGCGCCGCGACCTGCCGTTCGCGGTCCGTCTGGCAACCTTCCCCCGGGCCGGGTATCGCCATCGCAACCTGGCCAACCTGCGCTGGCTCCAGACCGAATTGGTGAATTTCTCGAGCGGCGGTGTGCTGGTCGATGTCCCGGCCGTGCTCAGCGTGGATGTGATGCTGTTGATGAACATCGAGGCACCCATGCTCGACTTGCCGCAGCTTCTTCTCGGACAGGTCCGTCATTGTCACCCGACCGAGGACCTGCATTTTCGTGCCGGAGTTGAATTCGTAGTGAGGGAGACGTGTCGCAAGATCTTTTCTGTCGATCAGATGCGAGCCTTTCCATCCTCGCTATTCGCGTATACATCGCGGGACCGCGAGGTCCTGAACAAAAAGCTCATTCTTCGGAAATCAGACGACGTGGGCTCAAACCCCACAGACAGGAGATAGACATGGATACTACTGAGAACGCGACAGCCAACCGTTCAGCCGCCAACGCTGCCGACGCCCTGACCGGCACCGAACCGTTTGAGGTCGAATACGAGCAGAAACGACGGTTTGTCCGCCTGGAGATTTCGTCACCGATGTCAATGCGCAAGGTGCGCGACAGCCGCGGCAACCTGTGGCCGGAGGGCGATCACCAGGTGATCCACGGTGAGATTCTCAATATCTCGGCCGGCGGTGTACTGGTGGATCTGGAACAGGCGCTGAATACCGGAGACCTGGTATCGATGCACTTCACGCTGAACGGCGTTGAGGGGCTGGACAATGTTCTCGGCAGTGTGAAACGTATTGAACCCTGCGATGACTGCTTTGTGGCCGGCATAGAATTCGTCTCCAGGGATTATCTTCTGGATCAT
>JAHIVM010000166.1 GCA_018816665.1 Candidatus Zixiibacteriota bacterium | reverse complement strand
TCCAGACCTACGTGCAATGGAACTCGGCCGATATCGAATCGGGGACCGAACATCTGACCTCGACCGGTACCGTAACCGACATGAACGCCGGCGTGTACAACGTCAATATGGGATTTGGCACCCGCATCTATGATAATCTGTCCCTGGGGTTTGCTATCAACCTGTATCAGGGTAAGGGCAGCAGGAACGTCGTCACGACATCGTCCGCAGCGGGATTCCCGCTATCGGATCTACAACGCGTTCTGTTGGTGCAAACGACCACCAGAATCGATTCCTCCGCGTATTCGGGTACGTATTTCACGATGGGCCTCAAGTATACCAAAGAGAAGCTGAATGCCGGCCTGATCGTCAAGACCCCGCACAAAATGCAGCAGGAAACCGACGTTACCTACGCGGTTGTCAGTACCGTTAACGGAAACGTGACGGAAGACGGCTCCGAGACGTTTTACTTCGATGACAACATCATCGAGGTGGAAATCCCGATCACGGTAGGGCTGGGACTGAGCTACAAGATTGCGGACAACTGGCTGTGGGCTCTGGACGGTGAGTATCGTCCGTTCAGCGGCAAAACGATCAATATCCGCGATTCCATCCGATTGGTCTCCGGCGAAAAAGACAAAGAGTACTTCTCATCGGTCGACCCGGACTGGAACGATGTGATTGCGTTTCGTTTGGGAACCGAGTACATGTGGAGTACCGGCAGCGATCTTATCCCATTGATGCCCCTGCGGGCAGGCTTTGGATATGCGCCCATTCCGGCGCCGGGTCTGGACGACAACTTCAGCACGACCACCGAGTCCAGCACGAGCTTTTCGCTTGGCACGGGCATGCACTGGGAGCAGATTCATCTGGACCTGGCGTTCAGGCACAGCAGCCTGACGTTCAATGCGTTCGAGTTTACACCCGATCCGCTGGACTCATCGACATTACTGGCGCTCCCGTATGAGATATCCAACAGCTCCAATAGCCTTGAGTTCATGTTTACGGGATTCTTTTAGAAAGTACGCGACTACTGCGGCGGCTCCCGGCGGGCTGCCGCGGAGTCTGCACGGGCAGATCGTTTTATCTAACAACTCTTCAGGACTTTCCGATACTACAGGCATAACAAGCCTTTGATCAGGAGCAATTGATGGCGGGCAAGGTCAAACTTAGTAAGAGACAGATTAAAGAAGATCAATTCACGACCTTCATGCTGACGGCCAAAGACCGTCTGAGTGAAAACTGGCAGCCGATCGCCCTTGGCGTGGTCGGCCTGATCGCCGTCGTGGCGCTGATATCCTGGTACTTCAACAGCCAGACCGCCCAGGTAGGCGAGGCCTCGGAGCAATTCGCCAATGCCATGCGCGACTACAGCTCCGAACGCTATCAGCCGGCGCTCCTGGGATTCCAGCAGATCATGGATAACTACGGTGGTACGAGTGAGGCCCGTCGGGCCGCTTTCCTGACCGGGCGCATTCACCTGAACGCCCGCGAGTACTCCGAGGCTATCACGTTTTTCCAGAAGTTTCTCCGGGAAGCGAAAAAAGACCCGATGAATCGGGCTGCCGCCCTGGGTGGCATAGCCGCCTGTTACGAGGATCAAGCCAACCTGACCGAGGCCGCCAGCTACTATATGCAGGCTGCCGATGAGTACGTCGACGGACCCGCTGAACCGGATTATCGCTTCAGTGCCGTACGCTGTCTTATCGGCGCCGGTGACCTGGCCGGGTCCGGCCCGCAGGTGGATATACTTAAAGAGCGATTCGCCGGAACCGAACAGGCCAATCGGGCGATTGTCCTGTACACAGAAAAAAGCGGTGGCAAGTAGCTGCCGCTGACACGACTGCGCAGTGGCACAGCCAGCGGTCCTAAAAGTTGCCATTCTGTGGCACATGCACCAGCCCAATTATCGGGAACCGCATGCCGATCGTATGGCCATGCCGTGGGTGCGTCTCCACGCGACCAAAGACTATCTTGACATGCCCTTGCGGGCCGCGGCCCACGAGGGCATTCGTGTAACGTTCAATCTCGTTCCGTCCCTTCTCGATCAACTCGAGCTGTATCTGAACGGCGGCACGGATCGCCATCTGGAGCTGTCGCGACGATCGGTGGACAAACTGTCGGACGAGGACAAGCAGGAGCTGCTCAGTACCTTCTTTTCGTGTAATCCCAGCCAGATGATTACGCCCTATGGGCGGTATCGTGAATTGTACGACAAGTATCAATCCGGACGGGACCGTCGGGATATCCTGGTGCGCTTGTTTTCGTCCGGGGAATTGCGCGACCTGCAGGTGTGGTCAAACCTCGCGTGGGTTGATCCTTTGTTCCGCGATGAACAGCCGATCAAATCCCTCCTGGCTCAGGGACGGCACTTCACCAGCGAGCACAAACACGCCTTGCTCGACTGGCAGATTGAACTCATTCGACGGATTGTGCCCACCTATCGGAAGTTGCAGGAGGAAGGCCGGATCGAGGTGTCGTTTACGCCCTACTATCACCCGATTCTGCCGTTGCTGTGCAATACCGATATAGCCACGGAAGCTCTGCCCAGTCTGGCTCTGCCGCGACGTCGCTTCGCTCACCCGGAAGATGCCGAGCAGCAGGTTCTGCTCTCGCTGCAGAAGTATCGCGAGTTGTTTGGCGAGGCCCGCCCCGGCATGTGGCCCTCGGAGGGGTCCGTGTCCGAGGAATCGATGGATCTGCTGCGTCGCCTGGGAGTGCGGTGGAGCGCGTCGGATGATGAAGTGCTGCAACATTCGCTTACCAAGGCGGGGATGGACCCGGCCGGGTCTCTTAAGCATGCCGTGTACGATTACGGCCCCGGGCTCAAGATGTTTTTCCGCGATCATCATCTGTCGGATCGGATAGGTTTTGTGTACTCAACCTGGAACGCTGAGCGTGCGGCCGATGACTTTTTGCAGCATCTGCTCAAACTGCGCGAGAAGTATAGTGATCGTCTTGATGAGGTCGTGGTGCCGATCATCCTCGACGGTGAAAACGCATGGGAGTATTTCCCCGATGATGGCGCTGCGTTTCTCGATCTCCTGTACAAGGGATTGGCCGAGGACAAACGGATTGAGACTGTGACGATGAGTGAGGCCTGCGATCGCCTGCCGGCCCGCAATCTGCCGTCTATATATGCAGGGTCCTGGATCAACCATGACTTTCGTATCTGGATCGGTCATCAGGAAGACAACGCCGCCTGGGATTTGCTGAGCAAGACTCGGGATGCGCTGGTGCAGTTCCAAGGGGAGCACCCGCACTTCGATCCGGAACGGCTGACGGCGGCCTGGAACCAGATTTACATAGCCGAGGGCTCCGACTGGTGCTGGTGGTACGGCGACGAGCACCGGGGGGCACACAATCTGCAGTTCGACACGGTGTACCGTCAGCATTTGATCGCCGTGTATGAGCATCTCGGGCTCGATATCCCGGTCGAGATGGCTCGTCCGATTTATCGAGGCGAGGGACGTCCCCGGGTGGCTGCACCCGATGAACTGATCACGGTGACGGTCGACGGACGGATAACACAGTTTTACGAGTGGTCGGGAGCCGGTCGTTTTGAGTGCGATCAGGTCGGTGGCGCGTCTCATCGAGCCGCGTGTCGGATTACGGCAATACAATTCGCCTTTGATTGCGATTGCGTTTACATTCGACTTGACTTCCGCTCTATGAAGGACTTAGAATTGTTCAGCAGTCCCAGGGTGGAACTGACGCTCCTCAGCCCGGAATCTTTAGTGTTGGCGCTTGATTTGCGGGCCGACGGGGTTACCGAGATTGCCGACGGCATTCGCTATGCGACAGAGGACATTCTTGAAGTTGCGGTGCCACGAAAGCGTCTCTGGGAGTCGAAATTCGGACGGTTGGGACTTCGCATAAGTCTTTTCGATGGCAGGCAGGTAATGGAGGCCTGGCCGGAGGAAGAACCGTTGGAATTTGACGTTCCGGAGAAAAATCAGGAGATATTCTGGCCGTCCTGACCCAGGCCGGTCGCCATGGAGGGCGCATGACCGAATCCTTCTTCGACAATCAACCGGAAGACAAGCCGACTGGCGAGATCCCCGATCTGGAAGAACCGGCTGCCGGCAGCGCCAAAGGCGATCATGAGGGTGGCTTCAGTACTGAGGACGGGCGTCTGGCTGCAATAATGGCCTATATCCCGTTTCTCTGCTTCATTCCGCTGCTAAATATGAAATACAACAAGGAAGCGCGTTTTCACGCCCGCCAGGGAGTGATGCTTTTCCTTATCGAATTGCTGGCACTCTTGTTCTTGGTGGACCGGGTGGCAAACTTTGTGTTCACCGCTGTCCTGATCGTGGCTGTGGCGTTTTCCATTGCCGGTATTTACTTCGCCCTGCAGGGGAAGAACTTCCGGCTGCCGATTGTCGGCGATCTGGCGGACAAATCCAAGCTGTGATACTATGAAAAAACTGGCTGTAGTTATTCCGCTCATCGCGGCCCTGTTCCTGGCCTGTGTCGCCACCGGACCTGGTGGCAAGACCTCGCTGGTAATCATTCCCACCGGTCAGGAGGTTGCGATCGGCGCCGGCATGGCGCAGGAAGTCGAAGCCACCGAGAAAATCCTCAATGATCCCGTCTGGCAAAGCTATCTCAACGAGGTGGGCCAGAAGATTGTCAGTGTCTGCGACCGCAAGGACATCGACTATCATTTCACGGTTATTGAATCCGACCAGGTGAACGCTTTCGCCGCGCCCGGCGGCTATGTTTACTTCTACACGGGCCTGTTGAAGGAAATGCACTCCGAGGCAGAGTTGGCGGCAGTGGTGGCTCACGAGGTATCACACGTGGTGGCGCGCCACAGCATGAAACGGATCCAGGCCGCGATGGGCGTGGCAATGGCCTACGAACTGGTGTTCGGGGACAGCAGCTCGCAGGTGCTGCAGACGGCGGTCGGCGTCGGACTTGGCTTGCTTTCGGCGACCTATTCCCGGTCCAACGAGCGCGAGGCGGATAGCTACGGTATTACGTACATGGTCCGGGCCGGATATCATCCGGACGGAGCCATGGGCATGTTTGAAACTTTGGCCGCGCTGGGTGGCGCGGGTTCGACGTCGGTTTTTGAACAACTGGCGAGTACACATCCGGAAACGCAGGAGCGTATCAACAACGCCCGGGCACAGATGGCTGAAATGCAACCACTGTCCAGCAGTCTGACAATTGGTCGGGAGCGCTATGAGCAAATGCTCAAACGCCTGCCGGTGGGGTCGACCGGGAGTGGCGGCCGCTAGGGCACCGCATTTTGGCCCTGATTCGGGGGCGTTTTTCTGTATTCAGGGGTGACAATCGAGTTCCGGAAGGGTCCGGACACTCTACAGATTGCGCGGCAACCGGCCATGGACAGGCACCAAATCTGGGTTTCGCCCCGGTTGGGGGTCTGTCTTTGTGTCATCAGATGTCCCCGAACAAACTGTTGACAGACAATGACATACCGTATGGAAAATTTTTCCGACAGAGCAACGTTTTTGATTGACATACAGTTATTAACAATTGTACTGTGCCTGTAGATTGTATGGGATGAGCCCCCCATATCGTTAAGGTTGGTGCTCAGAATTCCGACAATCGGGATAAGGATGTTCACAACTTGCTAAACATGGGGTAACCTACTGAGGGGTGGTTACCTGGATAATGTTAGCAGGCTTTTTTGCGAGGGGATGTTCAATGACTGCTCAGTCGTATTCGGTGAAGACCGTCGGCATGACAGATTTTGCCCGGCAACAAGTCTGCTCCGGTGATGCATGATTTCCGCTAAAATATTGTTCCTCAACAGATTAGCCACGTACTCGACAGGCCTCACGCCAACTCGCAATTTAGCCCTGAGTTCGGCCCTTTCGGGCACTGCCCTTGCAATAGGGGTAGGCCAATGACTTTAAGAAGGGGTCTGAAATGATCAGGACGAACATAAGTAAAGTAGTTTTCATCTGGATCGCATTGATGCTTGTGGCGGCTCTGTTGGGTGACGTTTCCGTGGCGGCTTCCGATGTCGGCAGGACTTCGGCTGATTTCTTGCAAATCGGCGTTGGTGCCAGGGCGGCCGGTATGGGCGGCGCCTACACGGCGATCTCTGAGGGTGCTATTGCCTCGTATTGGAATCCGGCGGGTTTGGCGGGACTCCAGGGTACCGAGATCTCCTTCGGCCATTTCTCCTGGTATCAGGACATTACGGTGGAGCAGGGTAATTTTGCGTTTGCCCTTAATGACCGGATGACGATGGGTGCCTCTGTTACCTACGTCAACTACGGTACGGTGGAAGGGTACGATGCTTCCGGCGCGGCTACCGGCGATCTGACCGTATATGATATGACCGGCGGGCTGTCGATGGGGTATCAGGTATCAGATGCGTTTTCGATCGGTGTTACCGGGAAGTATATCACTCAGAAGCTTGACGAATACAGCGCCTCGGCCTTTGCTGCCGATCTGGGCGTGAAGTACCGTTTCTCCCGCGTAACGCTGGCCGCGGCGGTCACCAACGTTGGTTCCAAGATGACCTTTGATCAGGAAGCCGAGAATCTGCCCGGGGCCGTTCGGTTTGGTGTGGCGGTTCGTCCTTTCGACGCTCCCGTTGAGACCTCTCTTGATTTTGAACAGCGGTTTTACGGCGACTTTCTGCTCCGGCAGGGTATTGAACTGGGTTTTGGCGACCAGTACCATCTGCGCACCGGCTACAATTATCTGCCCAGCCAGGACGGTCGTTCGGCGGCTACCAGCATAGCTGTAGGAGCCGGCGTGAGCTTTGATTTTGCCGATTTTGACTATGCCTATACGCCCGATGACAAGGCGACTGCGGAGGATTTGCACCGCTTTTCGATCGTGTTTCATCTGGGGCAATAGGCGGTTTTGACGCCAAATGACGGGATTTTCGGACTTGTGCCGGTATCCTGCTACACTTCTTCCAGGGGCGGTCGATAACTGAACGGGTATCGACCGCCTTTGCATTTTCTCTCAAATCCAATACAAGCCAATGCGCAATAGATTGCAGGTATTGCACTGCGATTGCGCAATGTAAGGTGTTGAATCGGGCTGTGCGGGGGGACGCTGACCTACTACCGGCGTCAGCCAGTAAACACGTTTTCTAACACATTGTATCACAGATGCTTATAGTGGCGATTCAGGCGCCCGATTCTGCGACCCGAATTGCCCGCATAGACGCGTTTTGGCAATGAGTTTGCTGTAAACAGGCAGGATTGCTTGATGTACTACTTTTAATGCGACCCAAACGACGGAATTATTAGATATGAGCGAAAACAATCAGAAGCTGAGCGCCAGCGACCAGAGTTCGTATGCTCTCAGTTCGGTAGAGGTCTATTACGGAGTGGCCCAGCCCATATCCGTGGCTGACGCCCCTGCCGTACCGTCACGGAGGCTCGGCTTCCTGCGGGATCTGAAGTTTCTCCTTGGCGAGTTCGTGGGACTACTGTTTATTGCGCTCTCAACGGCGTACATCTTCGTAATGCCCGCATCTCTGGCTCGCCGCGGTCAATTGGGGATCATGATGACGAATGCAATCAAACGGGCTCTGGATCTGTTTGGATCCACCGTGGGACTTGTCCTCGCGGCGCCGATTATGCTGATCGTAGCCATGTTGATTAAGTTAGATTCAAAGGGCCCGGTATTGTATTCGCAGGTCAGGGTGGGCGAGAATCGTCGCCGCCGCGACCGCCGATACGGACAGTGGACCGGCAGCGCGGAGCGTCGCAATCGCGACCGTCGCCGTGAAGACCTGTACGGCCGACCCTTCCGGATCTGGAAGTTCCGCACCATGGTTCAGGATGCCGAGAAGAAGAGCGGCCCAGTATGGGCTACCAAAAACGATCCGCGAATCACCCGTCTGGGCTATTTCCTTCGGAAGACCCGGCTGGATGAAATTCCTCAGTTCTGGAGTGTGCTGAAGGGGGATATGTCGCTGGTTGGTCCGCGCCCGGAACGTCCGACATTTGTCCGCGATCTTTCGGAGAAGGTTGAAGGATATCGCAAGCGTCTTGATGTCAAGCCGGGTCTGACCGGATTGGCTCAGGTGGAGCACGGTTACGACGAGTCGCTGGCCTCGGTGGCACGCAAGGTTCAATACGATCTCCGGTATATCCAGGAGCGCTCGCTGTGGACCGACATAAAGATACTGCTCAAGACGGTTATCGTGGTGGTAACCGGAAGGGGTGCGAACTAAACGGGAACGCGCCTGCCAGATTAGAATTCGATCGGGCCGTCGAGCACTCGGCGGCCTTTTCATTGGAATTGTCCTTGTGTCAGGGTTACGATTATGGTATTGTAACCGATAACCTAACTAGCTGGTAAATCACATATTTACGATAGGGCATGCGTTGTTGAAACGGATTTTAGCAACTCTACTGATGGTGGCGACCCTGCCTTTAGGGGTGGTCGCTCAGCAGAGCAGTACGGCCGGCGTACAGGTCAGTTCTGACCCGCCGGGAGCTTCGGTAACGCTTTCCGGCGATGCCGTAGTCACGGGGATCACCCCCACCTTCTTTACGTATCCGCTCATAGGCGAATACAAAGTCAAAGTGAACATGCGCGGATTTGAAACGTACAAATCCAGCGTTTACCTGACCGGGGACAGCCCGACCAGCATTGCTGTTTCGCTGTCGCCCCGCACCGGTTTCAAGGCCGCCGTGCGTTCCATGTTTATTCCGGGCTGGGGGCAGTGGTACGGGGAGCAGAAAACCAAAGGGCTTCTGTTTAACGTCCTCTTTGCCGGATCGGTGGCGGCATTTGTCATTGCCGACCACAACTTTGGCAACAAGGAAGATGAGTACCTCAAACGACTCGACGACTATAATGAGGCAGTCAATTCGGGCGATGGTATTGACCTGACGACGCGCTGGAATGCCCTGGCGGCGGCCCAGAAAGACGCCTATGACGCCGAAAACCTGCGCCGCGTGACGATTGGTTCGGTGGCCGGAATCTGGGGATTGTGCTTGCTCGACGCCTTGTTATTCACCCCGGGCCAGCCGGCGATAGTTGATATCAAGGGTCTGGCGGTTGAACCGTCGGCAGGACCCGATCAGTTTGGCATAACCCTTGTAAGAAGATTCTAGATATGAGCAGGACTACAGTGTATTTGACCCTGGCAATCGTTCTGCTGATTGCCGCAGGCGGATGTGATCGGCATATCTCGTCCAGGGATCCGGTCCAATCGTTGCCCGACGCCCCGCCAACGCCCACATCGGTTACGGCGCATCTCGATGATCGCGCGGTGACATTGCAGTGGACTATCGCCGATGCCTCCGGGGTGGTGAAATACCGGGCATACATGGCCGAACCCGGGGAGACCGAATTCACGGTTAAGGACTCAAGTGTCACGACCTCGCTTACTATAACTAATCTGCCTCTGAACACGGAACTTCGGTTTCAAATCGCGGCGGTGAGCGCCGCAGCTGTGGAGTCGGAACGCTCCGAGACCGTCACGATTACGGCCGGTCTGCTGACCCTGGCCATTGATGACAACGATGAGTATACCAACCGGCGCGCCGTGCGTGTTCGGATGAATGCGCCGTCCACCGTGGATTATGTCATGGTGTCCGAGGATTCCCTGTTTGCCGATGGTACCATCCCGCAGGTGTATCAGGCAGTCGTTGATTTTACACTGTCGCAGGGAGACGGTCCCAAACGTGTGTTTGCCCGCTTCCTGTTTGACGACGGTACCGAGTCGAGTCGACCCGTTTTCGACGATATCATTCTTGACACCCGGGCCCTGATTGACTCCGTGTATTTTACGCCGGTGGACTCATTGATGTCGGCCGGAGATGTGTACGTTTTTTACCTCGATGCGGGTGGCGAGACCGGGGGAGATGCGCACGTGTCGTTCACCGGTGTGTCTGCGGTTGTGTTGCACGATGACGGCAACGCCGCCAATTCCGATGCGGTCGCGGGTGACGGCATTTACTCCGGCAGGTACGTGGTGCCGGTGGGGATGACGGTCAGCAGCGGTCAGGTTACGGGTGCTTTTACCGACGCCGCCGGCAACGCCGCGCCGTCGGTGGTGGCCCTGGCCAGGGTCAATATTGCCAATCCACCGGCGCCGGTGGTCATAACCGCGGCCGACGCAATCGCCAGCTACGAGGTTTCGATTATCTGGTCACAGTCAAGCAGCGGCGTGTTTTTTGCCTACCGGATCTATCGTGACACCGATGCCGACGTCACTGAGTCATCCACGCTTCTGAGGACCATCAGTTCAGCCGGAACCACCAGTTTCTCCGACACGACGGTGGCCGATGACACCGACTACTATTACCGGGTGTACGTGGTTGACAACTCCGGGCTGCGGAGCGGCTCGAATGTGGTAAGTGTTACTACTCCCGAGAATACAGCGCCCGAGAATGTCATTTTGGCCGCTCGCCTGATTGATCCGACGACAGTCGGGTTGTCATGGACCATGTCTGAGGCCGCGGATTTCGAGTCGTACCGGATTTACCGAGGCACGGTTGCGGGTACGAGCCCTAGCAGTGATCTCATCGCCGTGATCACGAGTCGCACGACCGTCAGTTTCGACGATTATGCGCCGTTCATAACGGCAACTGACAGCGCCTTCTACCGCGTGTACGTATATGACCGTCAGGGGCGCTACGGGGCCTCTAACGAGGTCGCGGTAAGTCAGTGATGTCAGTGGAGAGTTCGCCAGCGTGACACTCATAGACCGCGTCAATCTGTTTATCAGCCTGTTTGTGGATACGCTCCACAACATTGGGCGCTGGCGAGCCTGGCTGGTTCTTCTGGTCTACTTCGCGGTCAACCTTCTCGTTCTGTATGTTCACCGGGATTTTCTCTCGCCGATGTTTTACTCGCTGGTAAACCTGTGGGCGCACATCCTTGATTCTACCCGGGCACCCTACTTCTCCCACTACCCGCAGCACTTCATTCTGCTGGGTGACTACTACGCCTGGTCAAAACTGATTGTCGGCGTGCTGGCCGAGGGAATCATTCTGGGGTACGTGGCGCGATCGTTCGGCGAGGTGTATCTGGGATCTCCCAAGGAACCGTGGCAGCCCAAACACAAGCTGTCCTCTCGGTATCTGCAGTTTCTGATTGTCTGGGTGGTCTTTAACGGGTTGACGGTCGCTGCGGGTATGATTGTCCCGGATGTTTTTTCGCCATTGATAGACGGTCCCCGGCGCGCCCTGGCGTTCAGCTTTTTTATCATGCCGGCCTTGTTCACAATACTATTCGCCGTGTTCATGTTTGCCATCCCCATGGTGGCGGTAAGGGACATGAATGCCTTCCAGGCCCTGGGGAAGTCCGTCCTGATGTTTCTGCGTCGTCCGTTCACCTGCTTTTTTCTGTCGGTGACGATCCTGATCGTGCCCCTTTTTCTGTCAGCTCTGACCGCCCAGCCGGGCGTAATCATCGACAAGTTCAGACCGGAGCTGTTGTATTGGCTCCTGGTTGCAGGTTTGGTCACCGAAGTGGCGGCCAACTTCTTCTGGATGGGCGCCACGGTTCGGTATCTGGCTCAGCCGGATGAATAGTCCCCTCTGCTTCTGATTTCCCAAGCCGGTGTACACCCCGCACCTGCCGTTCCGGTGTCGGCGGCTGTTCGGGCCGATCATGGCAATTTCGACGACAAAAATGCCTCCAGATCTAATCTTTTCCGCAAAGAACACAAAAACGCCCCTCAAATAACCGGTGAACTGGCCGATATCTAAAGTGTACCGCCAAGGGCGAAAAAACGATGAAAAACATACTATTAGTTGACGACGATAAAGAGGTTTCACAGTCGCTGGCCAACCTGTTTGACGAGGACCAGTATCGTTTCGATTTCCTCGAAGACGGGTGTGAAGTGGCGACGTTTCTCGACGGGCATTCCGGCGTCGATGTCGTAATGCTTGATGTCAATCTGCCTACTCTGTCGGGTCTCGACGTCCTCAAACAGATCAAGCAGCTTGGTCGGGAAATACCGGTCATAATGATCTCCGGATTCGTCTCAACTGAAAACGCCATTGAAGCCATGCGCGAGGGCGCTTTCGAGTATCTCACCAAGCCCTTTGAGATAAACAAGCTCATCGACACGGTCAATAAGGCATGCGGCAACAATCTGGCCGAGAAGACGGCGGAACAGGAAGTACGTCCGCCCGGCCTGTTGATTCCTCACGGGGTCGATGAGATCGTTGGCAAGTCGCCCGAAATCGTGGAAATCGCCAAGTTGATCGGCCAGGTGGCCAAGACCGATGCCGCCGTGTTGATTTTTGGTGAGTCCGGCACCGGTAAGGAATTGGTTGCCCGGGCTATTCACCGCAACTCCCGCCGTCGAAACAATCCTTTCCTGTCTGTCAATTGCGCGGCGCTCCCTGAATCGCTGCTTGAGTCCGAATTGTTCGGTCATGAAAAGGGAGCCTTCACCGGCGCTTACTACAAACGCATAGGCAAGTTTGAACAGACCGATTCCGGGACGTTGTTCCTGGACGAAATCGGTGATATGTCCATGCTCACCCAGTCGAAACTGCTCCGCGTATTGCAGGACAAGCGGTTTGAGCGGGTTGGCGGCAACGAAACGCTCAAGGCCGATGTTCGAATCGTGGCGGCCACCAACAAGTCGCTGGTGCAGGCCATGAAGGACGGCGCTTTCCGGGTGGACCTTTTCTATCGCCTGAAAGTCGTGTCTATTTACATACCGCCGCTTCGGGAACGCAGGGGCGATATTCCGCTGCTGGTCGATCACTTCTGTGATCACTTCGCCCAGCAATTGTCGCTGGCGGATCGGACAATCAGCAAAAAGGCTATGCAGCAGTTGATCAAGCATCCGTGGCCCGGCAACGTCCGCGAGCTTGAGAACAACGTGCATACTGCCATGGTGATGTCAAAGGGTGATCAGTTACAGCCCGAGGACTTCCCGAGTCTGGTAGATGAAAGTCCCCGCGTGGAACTGGACCTGTCAACCCTGCAGGAAGACTACACCGATACGTTCCGCAAAATCGTTGATCCGATTATGCCCAAGTTGATCGCCAATTCATCGGGTCAGATATATCATTTCCTCGAATCAGCCCTTGAGAAGTCTGTTATCGCATCGTGTCTGCGTCAATTCAACGGCAACCAGGTGAAAACCTCGGAAACCCTGGGTATCTCCCGCAACACGCTTCGCGACCGCATTGCCAAGTACGGCCTGTACTAAACAGCCGATTCGAACTGCCCGCTTTACTCCGTCATTGTGATTTACGTCAGCCTCCTGAAGGCCTATATTCCTCTGCATGAGAGTATGTCATGTCTCGGACAGTCATTTGGGAGCGGGGGAGCATGTTAGTCGCCGCGGTGAGTCCGGCCTGACGGTCCGCCAGGAGGACATTGTCGCGAGTTTTGTGGCCGCCGTAGACCGGATCATCGAACTCCGCCCCGACATATGTCTCCATGCCGGTGACCTGTTCCACCAGGTTCGGCCGTTGAACCGAATCCTTGCCATCGCCGCCGAGCAACTGCACCGTCTGGCCGCCCGGGCCGGCATTCCGACCGTGATAATTTCCGGCAATCACGACGCTCCTCGCCAGGCATATGTGGGAGCCCCGCTGGATGTGTTACGTCCGATCAGCAATCTCCATGTTGCCGCCCGGGGCGAACTCGAGATATTCACTATTGGGTCATGCAGGGTTTTTGCCCTGCCGCATTGTCTGTCTACACGGGATATGCACCAGCAGCTGCAAGCCTGTATTCCGGACCCCGGGAGCACGTACAACGTGCTGGTGACACATGGCGTGATTGCCGGTATGCCTGAATTCTCCATGGCCGATCTGGGCGAAACGGAAATACCGCGTGACGTGCTGGAACGGTTCGACTACGCCGCGTTGGGACACTATCACAACTACCGGGTCATCGGTGCCCGAGCCTGCTACGCCGGTTCAACCGACCGGCTGTCCATAGCTGAGCGCGATGAACCCAAGGGTTTTGTGGAAGTGGAACTCGACCCGCTCCGCATTCACTTCCACGAAATCGCGGGGCGGGCGATGATTGATTTGCCACGAATTGATGCCACCGGACAGCGGGGTGATCAACTGGTTGAACTCATCGAAAAGCAACTCGTCGCGGCCGACAGTGCGGAGAAAATCGTGAGGGTACGTATCGACGGTCTCTCTCCTGAGACACTGAAGACGTTACCGGTGCAGGCGCTGGCAGCTCTGAAGGAGAGGGTTTTCTCTCTGGATCTGCAGTTTAATCGGTCGGAGGGGGAAGAAGCCTCCCCCGGATTCGGACGTTCTGCCATCGGTCGTCTTGACCTGGGTTTCATGGAGTTTCTGGAACAGGCCGATCTGACGGGTCTCGACAAAAAACGGCTGGCGGACATGGCGCAGACATACCTGGGGCAGACCGAGTCGTAAGCGCAGTTCGTCCTTACTCAACAAACGGCAGCAGATTCAGTCCGTGCAGTATGATGATCAGCACGGCCACCGGAGTGATCAGCCTGAGCGTCCAGACAAACGCTTTGTAAGCCAGGCCGGCGCTGCCGAACTCCTCCCGACGAACCTGGTCCTTGATGATCCAGGCGGAAAACAGACAGGTCAGCAGGCCGCCGATTGGCAGCATGTAGTTGGTCGAGATGTAGTCAAGAATATCCAGGAAACCCTGTTCGCTTCCCCGGAACGGCACTTTCAGCACGGCTATGGCGCTGAGCAGACCCAGGACATAAATGACCGCACCCATGACAAGCGTCGCCGCTTTTCTATTCCAGCCACGTTCATCGACGAAATACGACACGACAACTTCGAGCAGGCTGATCGTCGAACTGAGGGCCGCGAATGTCAGCAGGACAAAAAACGGGACAGACACCCAGGGACCGGTTTCGGCAAACAACACCGGCAGAGTGTGGAAGATAAGGCCCGGGCCCACATTCGGTTCCAAACCGTAGCTGAAGACCAGGGAGAAAATAACAATCCCTGCGAGCAATGCTATCACGGTATCAAGAAGACTGATTGTGATAGCGTCGCGGACAATGTGCGAGTCCCGATTCATGTAACTGCCGTACGTTATCATGGCGCCCATACCGAGTGACAGCGTAAAAAAGGCATGGCCGAGGGCAGACAGGATACCCTCGGCGGAGAGTTTTGAGAAGTCCGGCTGGAACAGAAAGCCGATTGCCTGCGAGCCGCCATCAGTAAAAAAGAGACCGTATATCATGAGACCGCCGAGAATCGCCAGGAGCCCGGGCATCAGGATCTTCACCCACCGCTCGATGCCGTCGCGGACGCCACCCATGACGATGCCTATAGTAAGCGCCATAAACACCGTATGCCAGAAAGCGGAGCGGGGTGCGCTGCCCGCCAGAGCATCGAATTGTGCCTGTATGTCGGCGGCGGCACCGCTGAAGCCAGAGAGGGACTCAAATACGTAGGCCAGCGCCCAGCCGGCGATAACACTATAAAAAGAGAGGATCACAAACCCCGAGGCCACTCCCAGCCAGCCCGTAATCTGCCACGGAGAACCGCGATAGTGCAATTTCTGGAACGCTCCCACCGGGTTTTCCTGCGCCCGCCGGCCGATCATCAGTTCTGCAATCATCAGGGGCAGTCCTACCGCCAGGACACATCCCAGGTAGACCAGTACAAACGCCCCACCCCCGTAAACTCCCGTGATATAGGGAAACTTCCAGATGTTACCAAGCCCTACCGCTGATCCGGCGGCGGCCAGAATAAAGCCGCCACTGCTGGCCCAGTGGATCCGGGGAGTGGTGGGTGACTGATCGTTTGCTTGCGGGGTCGTCGGCTGGGTCATGTCACAACTCCTGTCTGCAGGATAGCCACGCCGGTACTGGAATTCGTCGGCGGAAGGGGCATCCGGGCACGAAACTTTCGTCGGTCAAACTCTGTCCTTGTATAAGGACGAATAGAAGACCGGGGGCGCTTGATTGTCAACTATTATTGTCCTGTCAGGCCCCGGGGACCGGCGGCAGCGACGGTTTTTGGTTGACACAGGGAAGCGGCTCCAATTAGTTATTTGATTGCGAAAACGACCATTCAGAGAGGGACCGACACATGAAACGAATGCTGGTGGCACTTCTTTTGGGATTTGCACTGGTCTCACCTTCGATACAGGCTGCTGATGCCATTGGATCGGCGTTTGGCTGCCTGAACACCGCTGAGTCCATCGGGCAGGGGCGCGGGGACCTGAACTTCTCGGTCGGCCTGGCGGATGCTACCTCTTTCGTAGGCTTCTTCCGATACGGCCTGTCCAAATATACCGACGGTCGCATCAAGCTGGGACTGGTTGATAGCGATGGCAGTGATGCCAAATTCACCATTGGTGCTGATTTCAACTGGCAGTTCATAACGGTCAATGCCGACAGCAATCACACCGTCGATCTCAGCACCGGCGGTCTGATGGAATTCGTCGATTTTGACGGCGCATCGGTGTTCCAGATCGGCGGTCACATGACGGGTTCGATTCCGATCCGGTTGAAGGGTGGCGGCAAGCTCAGTCCATATGCGCGGATCAACGCCCGACTGGAACAGATCAGTCTGGACCTTCCGCCGAATGCGAGTGGCGATGATTCGGAAACGTCGCTCAAACTCGGCTTCAACGGCGGGGTCAAATGGCGCATGAATTCAGAGCTCTCGCTGCTGGCGGAATTTCAGCTCGACGGTAACGACGGTTTGTTCCTGGGGATTGACTATCGAGTGATGTAGCCGGCGGTGTTCCGACGGTTGCACGCTCTGACGCACCATGTCATTCTGGGAAGCCGCTTTGCTGGGACTCATTCAGGGCCTGACCGAATTTCTCCCGGTATCTTCATCGGGTCATCTCGTCCTGGGACAGGCTCTGCTTGGTGTCAAGCAACCGGGGGTTGCCTTTGAGTTGTTGACTCATCTCGGCACGCTGCTGGCCGTGCTGATTTATTTCCGGGCTCGCATTCTCCAACTCATCAAATCCGTGTTTGATTCCAATCTGACCGAGGAGCGTCGGATTGTGGTGATGCTGGTGGTCGCGACTTTGCCGCTGGTATTGATCGGCACTCTTTTTGAGAGTTATCTGGAGCAGTTTTTTTCCAACCCGTGGGTAGCCGCCAACATGCTCCTGGCCACGGGTGCGGTATTGCTGACCACGCGCCTGTTCAAAGACGGAAAACGAGAGGTGCGCACACCGGGTGCCATAGCCATGGGTCTGGCGCAATGCCTGGCACTTCTGCCGGGATTGTCACGCTCAGGATCAACCATCGCCTTTGGTATGCTGGCCGGGGTTTCGGCGGAACGGGCCGCCGAGTTTTCGTTTCTTATGGCCATCCCGGCCATTCTGGGAGCCGTGGTTTACAAGGCTCGCGAGTTATCCCATCTTGATACCGGCTTGCTGCTGCCCTACCTGGTGGGCACGGCGGTTGCCTTTGGCTCGGGCCTGTTTGCCGTGTATGCGGTCCTGGCCGTGATTCGCAAAGGGAAGTTCGAGTACTTTGCGTACTATTGTTTTGCGGCCGGTGTTGTGGGGCTGTATCTTTTCTCCTGAATGTGTAGAAAAATCCTCTTCATCAGATTCGGCTCGCTCGGCGATGTCATTCTGACCTCCCCGATCGTTCTGAATGTTCGCATCAACTTCCCCCAGGCGGAAATTCTGTTTCTGACGAAAGAACGGTTCCGCCCCGTGGTGCAGAGTTTCGGCGAGGTTGACCGCATTGTGGCCCTTCCCGATCATGCCTCCCTGACTCAGGTGATGGCGATCATTGATTCGCTCGATGGGGAAGGGATTGATACTATCGTTGACCTGCACGGCAATTTCCGCTCGTGGCTGATTCGCACCACTGTCACCGCCAATGCCCGTGCCCACTATCCCAAACGTCGGATCGAGCGCATCCCGTGGATTGCTCGCCGCCGCCGGACGCAGGAGTACCCCCACACCGTTGATCTCTACAATGACACGTTACGGCAGATGGACCGTGCGGCGTATGCTGATCGCCCGGTACTGCATTTCTCAACGCTTTCGGAGGATTGGCGGGAGCGCATTCCGCAGGATTGCCCGGTCGTTGTTGTGGGGCCCGGAGCGGCCCATCCGAATAAACAATGGCCGGTCGAGCGATTTGCGGAGGTGGCCCGTCGCCTGCACGAAGAACACGGGGCCGTCATACTCTGGACCGTCATGCAGGCGGATGCCGGGAAGTCCGGCCTGGAGGGCGAGTTTCCGCCGGGGCATTTTCACGAACTGGCTGATCTGGATTTTGCCTCGTTGCGGGACGTGTTCGCACGCGCCGATGTCGCCCTCACCAATGATTCCGGCCTCGGCCATCTGGCCTCGGCCGTGGGCACCCCCGTGCTGACTGTGTTCGGCCCCACCCACCCGTACCTGGGATTCGCCCCGCGCGGTCTGTTTGATCGCGTGTTGGAAGTGGATGAGCCTTGCCGACCCTGTTCCCGACACGGCAAAACACCGTGTCATCGCGAGGAGCGATTCTGCTTCACCCGCATCAGCGCCGAGCGCGCGTTCGCGCAGCTGTCGGACATGCTGCAGGTGGTGCACAGTCGACAACCGGCCCTGTTTGTGGATCGCGATGGTACTATTATGGGAAACAGACACTATTTGTCCGACCCGGACGGTGTGGTGTTGCTCGATGGCGCTGTGGAAGGATTGCTTCGCGCCGCTGCAAAAGGGTATCGGCTGGTGATGGTATCCAATCAATCGGGTGTTGCCAGGGGCTTTTTTGACATTG
>JAHIVM010000165.1 GCA_018816665.1 Candidatus Zixiibacteriota bacterium | reverse complement strand
CTTGCTCAGGCTGAAACTGCGTTCGGCTCGCCGCACCCGCGCTACGTCCGACAGCAGTTCCTCAACCTCGATGTAGTTGCCGTCGGGATCAGGTACGTACGCTCCGTCTTCGAGAATGAAGCTCCCCAGACCCGGTTCAACTTCCAGATACGTGATACCTCGGGCATTGCGTCGTTCTTCTGAGACGGAGTAGAAACTACCCACCGTCAGCTTCCTCTGTGAGTCGCGATACCGAACATCGGTTCGGCCCAGGAAAGTCTCCTCGCGTCCGGCGGGACGGTCCAGCCACTGATAGGTGGCTGT
Source organism: Candidatus Zixiibacteriota bacterium (assembly GCA_018816665.1). Lineage (GTDB taxonomy): Bacteria > Zixibacteria > MSB-5A5 > GN15 > FEB-12 > JAHIVM01. The sequence goes on along the minus strand of JAHIVM010000165.1, from coordinate 3,043 downwards.
CACATCGCAGGTCAGTTGTCCGAAACCTCGGCGCGTGACAGCCGTCAACCGATCTCGTGTTAGAACTTCCGCCCACTCCCCGATCAGGCTGTCTTCTACGAATCGTTCCCATCGCACCGTCTCCCTGGTTCCCTCAACGGCTGCCTCGGTGCGAAGGTATCGGGTGCCGCGTGGAGTGTCAGCATATTCGTTTTCCCGTCCATCCGACTCCAGCCGTCCAACCAGCCACCAGGTGGCCAGCGGGGACACGCGAACAAAGGACGAGACGATGCTGGCGGAGCCCTTGCCGGACAGCGATGTCGGTCGTAGCGTCGACGAGATACTCCGCCAATCGGCTCCGGCATCAAAGGCGTGGCCGATCCGAACAGTCACGCCACCGCCACCGGTACGCGACTCAAAGCTGTCATCGTAGGAAAGATCGCGGTAGCTCGCCTTCAACTCCAGTCCGCTTATCGGCGTGAGCAACCCCTCAACGCGGTGCACGGTCTCATCGGCAGAGATTGAGTAGTCCTCAGGCAAAAAGAAGTCGCGACGGAAATCAGCTGAGTCTATGCGGTCGCGCGCTCGGAACCCGTACTCTCGGACCCGTCGCTCCGCCCGCAGTGTTGCCCGTTGTTTTGTCCAGTGACGTTCAGCCTTCAGACGGTAGAATACGGCATCGTTGTCACTGTCGTCGATACCCGACCACAGGTTGGCATCGTAGGAACTGGCCCGCATGTCCAGGGTCAACTTGCCCAGCAGGGGGCTGGAACTCCCCAGCAGAGCCCGGTGGTAGTCGTTGCGTGACGGCGCGGCGATCAGGACAATCGGCAGGTACTCTCCGTTGTTTTCACCGGCAAACTCATACCGGTCGCCGCCGGCGTAGCGATACTCCCCCTTGCCGCTGCCGACGAAACTGAAGCGCACGCTGAGATCACCGACTTCGGGCCCGACATAGGCGTACACGGTATCCGGCAGTGAGTCTACCAGCACAACATAACTGCCGGAAGTATCGGGTGTAACTCCGGAACGATAGGCGGCCGAGTCACCCACTGCTTTAAGAACCGTCAGATCCGTGGCGGACAACTCACCCGTTTCCGGGTTGTCGCGATCGTCGCCCTCGCGGACGGTTTCTATGTCGAGGTACAGTATCGAGTCGGCCAGTTGTGCATGCGCCCCCGCGGATAACAGCTCTTTCTTGAAATCAGTACTTTGGGGTTCATAGTCAACCTCAATGCGGCTTCTGTCATCTATGGGATGCAGAGCCGTGAAAGTCACCCGCCCAACGGGATAATCAACCGTGTAATCTTTGTCGGCACCACGTTCCAGCCTGGCCCCGTCAAGCCACACCGTTTCCGATCCTGGGACAATCGGCCCCGCGGCGGATCCGTCGCCAATCTGATACGGTCCCTGGAAGCCATCGCGACCGAAACCCCGGAACGTCCGGTACACGCCTTTTGGTCGCGCCGCGGCAGCTCGCCCCCCCCAGACCGGGTATGACAGGTCAAATGACGCCCCGGTGACGGACTTGCCTGCCTCGCCCCGGCGGCCCAGCGTGATATCGCCGACCTGCGCCATCAGACGCGGTGACTTGAGCATCAGGTTGATCTTGTCCAGTTCACTCAGACGGCTGTCTGCCGTTCCGTAACTGGGGTCGTAGCCACGGTCGGAAATCGATCCGCTGAGTTCGATTCCCGGACTGAGTTCGCCCGCAATAGAGAGATCAAGAGACTGACCAAAGTCAGAGGCGCCGGCCGAACGGGCGTTGAAGCGGAATGACTTCGCGCCGGTCAGGCGAAGATCGGAACCGGTTGAGCGGGTGACGCCGGGTGGTGCATAACTCTCCGGTGGCGGCAGGGACGTATGTTCTTCTGCGACCGGCGGAAGGGGTCGTCCGTATGACTTCTGCAGCCAGCGGGGCACGGGCCGAAACACCGCCCGCAAGGTATCACCGGTTCGGAAAGACAGATCCGACACGTCGAAGTACCCGGAGCCGACAACAAAGCGGGAGCCGGGTCCGGGTATAAGTGCGCCGTTGATGAAGAGCGAGTCGGATCGATCAAAAATGAACATGCACCCGGCGGGCAGGCGCGAAGTTGAACTATCGGCTACGAGAGAAACCGTGGCGGCAAACGGGGTACCGGGAACGACGGCCAGAATCACCGTCAGGCAGGCCAGGCATGTGCCGATGGGCCGGAGCACAGCGCCTCCGCCGTCAGCGGCTCTCGTAGGCTACCCGGCAGACGAGCAACCGGTTGTTACCGGTATCGGCGATAATAAGGCGTCCATCGGCCGCCACCGCAATATCCTCAGGACTGCTGAGCGGTCTGGCGGCACCGGGAATCACCGGCCCGACCGTGAGCAACACTTCACCGTTCATACGCAGGCACGTAATCCGGCTTTTGTCCCGATCCACCACCCAGAGCTGTCGCCTCTCATCGATGTCCACACTGCAGGGATAGTCAAATATCCGCGGATACATCTCCCCGGCGCTGTTGCCGTATTCATCAAAAAGAACGAGCCTCCGGTTACCGGCGTCGCAGACCACAAACGTGTCCTCCGGAGTGAGAATCATCTTCTCCGGTCGCAGGAGCGGTCCGGCGTCGGAGCCGTATTCCCCGGCGAAGCGATCGAATTGACCGACATGATCAAAAATCGCCAGCCTGCTGTTGGTATAGTCGGCAATCCAGACTTCGCCAAATCGTGTGCCGATCACCCCACGCGACTCCCCGAATTTCAGTTGATCCTCTTCGTCGGTCAGGCGGATTTCGTCAACAAAACGAAGTTCGGCATCAAATCGGACTATGCGACGGTTGCCGACATCAGACACCCAGAGATTGAGGTCATTGTCTATTGAGAGATATGTTGGTCGATCGAGCAGACCGGCCTGCCGGCCGAAGCCGCCGATTTCCACGGCGGCATTGAATTCCTCGGCGAACCGGATGATGCGATTGTTGCCGGCATCAACGGCGTACAACGTGCCGCGCTTGCTGACCGCCACGCCGGTCGGCGTCTGCAGCTCGCGCCCAAGCACTCGTCCGGAGATTTCCTTTTCGACAATAAT
>JAHIVM010000164.1 GCA_018816665.1 Candidatus Zixiibacteriota bacterium | reverse complement strand
CAATAGATTCAGAATGTGAAACAGTCGATCGTATTTTGTCATTCCCATGGCCACCCTCGCTACCCGCAATATACGCCGCGAAAGCGTTCCAGGCAAATATGGGGATGGCCCCATACTCTATTCCCGAAACACCAGCCACGACCCGGACCAACCGCCCGAGCAAGTCCATAACCGTCAGATCAGCAATCACTTAGAAGTGCTTGGCGGCCCGGCATCCGGTTTGCGCTGACCTTGCGTGAGAGAATCCGAAACACAACAGAGCAAGGAATCGCTATGGCAAAGAAGAAACACCGGAGGAAAGGCGCCTCGGCCGACTACCAGGAGAACTTCTGGTTCCGAATCGGCACCAAAGGCGCCCTGACCCTGGCCGTTATAGTCATCTTCCTCACCATGGTTCAGTGCACGGTAAAAAAACCCGAGGCGCCGACCTGGACGACTCAGTTCACGGTGCCGCTGGTCAGCCGGACTTATACCATGAGTGAGATTATTGAGCATATCGATCAGGATGGCATTCAGTTCGATGTCGATTCCAATGTCATCTATACGATATCGCGAGACCTCGACACCGTGACGCTGGATACGGACGAACTGACCACAGCAGACATGAGCTACTCGATATCCGAACAACTGGGCATAATTGACATCGATCCACCGTCGGTCCCGCCCGTCAGCGTCAGCACAATCGATCTCATCGGCGGACTGGCCTCCGGGGTCGGTGTTCCGGTACCGGAAACGACGTTTGCCGTGGCCCGAGCGATTGATCCGATCAGCAATTTCTCCACTGCGACAGTAGCCTCGGGGCGCGCGTACGCCGTGGTTGACAACAGCCTCGGATTGGACCTGTCGGCGGCCTCCATTGAATTATACGACCTGGTGAATCTCAGGTCACTGGGCGTGCAATCGTTCGCCGGCGGCCTGGCCGATGGCTCCGTCGATTCAGCCCTGTTTAATCTCGACGGTCAGACCATCTCCAACTCGCTGGAGGCACGCATCACAGGGACCACGCTTGACGGTGATACGTTGTCTACCATCGCCGGAAGCGTAACAACGCAGTTGAATTTCCAGAACGGGTTATCGGTCTCGTCCGGTACCGCCGAGATTCCGGCTATGGTCAGGACGTTCTCCCAACCTGTCGTTCTGGACGAACCTGATCCGGTATATCACGCGACCCTCACCGGCGGCGACCTCGAACTCGACATCGCCAACGCAACCAATCTGGATGCCACCCTGGAAATCACCTTCCCGGATCTCAAGAACGGCGGTTTGCCGTTGACGGTGATCCAGCCGGTCGCGGCGGCCTCGAGCCAGCTTGTCATGGTCGATCTAACCGGCTACGTGCTGTCGCCGGCGGATTCCACCGTGCCGCAGGATATCTCGGTCGAGATAGTTGCGACCGTGCCCGGTACCGCCCCGCTCCAGCGGGCAGTCGACGCCGCCGATGAGTTCTCGGCGACCGCCAGCCTGACCGGACTGGCCTTCGGCTCCGTCACCGGTGCTTTTGCCGCGGTGACTTCAACGATCGATCCGCGGGTGGAAACCATTGATGTTCCCGACGGATTTGAGGGCTTTGAACTGGTGACGGCGATCGTGACCCTGGAGATTGAAAACGCCGTCAACCTGCCCGGCACCCTGGATATCACCCTGGTCGGTGACAACGGTAAAACCATGCACCTGGTCCGCGATGTTGCGGCCGGTGGTCTGGACAACCCGGTAGTCACGATAATCGATACGGTCGTATCCGACTTTCTGACACCGTTACCGTCGACCATCACCATCTCCGGTTCCGCCGGATTCGGCGACGGCGGCGTGGGTACGATCTTGCCCGATGACTACGTGTTTGCCCGGATGGAGATAACCGCTCCGCTGGAGATGATCATCGCCGAGACGAATATTGAGACGGACATCGAAAGCGAAGATCTCAACCAGGATGACATGGAAACGATCACCGACCATGTGACCGAAGCACGTTTTGTCTACAACGTGATCAGTCATCTGCCGCTCGGGACGCAGGTGAGTGTCTGGCTGGGATCGGATTCCGCAACGCTGGCCACCAATCCCCAGGTGACATTGGATCCGATCGTTATCAATGCGGCTCCGACCGTGGCCGGTATCGTGAGCGATACCCTGTCCACAGGCTACCAGACTATCGTCCTCGACAGCGCCGACATCCAGGTGCTGCGCTCCGATACGCTGTATATCCTCAACCAGCTCGTCCTGCAGGGTTCTGACGGACTGCCGGTGAGACTAACCAATAATGATTTTGTAACCGTGATCGGTCATATCGAAGTCGACTATGTCTTCGATGGTGACTTTTAAGGGGGTCCACGATGAAGACAAAGCTGCTGACCACCGGTTGCAGAACCGTGAAAACGGCAACCCCACTCGTGCCGCTGCTGCTCCTCGCTACCATGTCCATTCTTGTTGGCGCCGGGGCATCCTACGGAGAAACTCTGGTTCACTCCTCGGCGCGCAGCGCGGCCATGGGGGGCGCCTTCACAGCCCTGGCCGAAGGCGTCAACGCGGCCCGGTACAATCCGGCCAATCTCGGTTTGACTGACTTCCGCTCCGACGGCATTGAGCTGTTCGCCGTGGGTGCCAGCATAACCAACAACTCGTTCACCCTCTCCGACTACAACAACTACACCGGCGCGGTGTTGTCGACCGAGGACAAAGCTGACATCATGTCAAAAATACCGACCGAGGGACTGCGGCTGGATGCCGACATCGAAGCCTCGGCGGCCTCGGTATCCTACGGATCGTTCGCCTTCTCCCTGACCGGAGTTGGCGCCGCCGATATCAATCTCAATCGCGACATCGTTGATGTCATTTTCAACGGCAACCAGATGGATGATACCATCCAGATTACGGGCTCCTACTCCGACGGCACCAGCTATGCGGTGGCCGGTTTATCGTGGGGTATGCCCATCTACAGCTCCGGCAATCGGCAGTTGTCGGTGGGGCTCACGGCCAAATACATCAGAGGTATTGCCACCGAAGAACTGGTTGATCTGGAGGCGCAGGCGATGACTACTCCTCTCGGGTTCACCGGTGAGGGTACAGTGGTTGTGCGCACCGCCGGCGGCGGCAGCGGGTACGGGCTTGATCTCGGTGCGGCCCTGCAGATCAGTAAGGACTACACGGTCGGAATCCGTCTGCAAAATGTCCTCGGCCATATCAGCTGGAATAACAATCCCGAGGAACACGGGTACATTTACAACCTGGATCTGGCCACGTACGATGACATGGAAGACGATGACTTCGATGATGCGGAGGACTATACCATTGACATAGAGCCGTTCCGCACCACCATGCCTACCAAAATGAATGTTGGCTTTGCCAACACCTCAGGCAAACTGATCTGGGCGATCGACTGGACCCAGGGACTGGAGAACACTCCCGGAACGTCGACAAAGCCGGCTCTGGCTATGGGGGCGGAATACCAGTTGGTCAGTTTCCTTCCGGTGCGCGCCGGCTACTCGGTGGGTGCCGACAAAAACGCCGCCTTCTCGTTTGGCTCGGGGCTCAAGTTCCTCGGCTTTTATCTTGATGCGGCTGTGCTCACGGGTACTTCGGGGACGTTGTACTCGGCGAAGGGCGCAAGTTTCGCGGTTTCGACAGGGATGTCGTTTTAGTGTAATCGAACCAGAACTCTTGCCTCCTGTTTTTTTGTGTTTCGGTTCTTGTGGATCAGCGGTTGTCGTCATCGACAGCCGCTGTTCTTTTGGGCGCACTTCCCGTCGGGAACATGACTCGAGATGTCTCCTATCCCCTGTGGGGAGTTCCCCATACCCAGCCCGGATCTTCCCCGCCGAGAGACCACCCTCAATTCCAGCTACCTCTCGTACGACGCTGCACTACAGGCACTTACGATCTGTTGGCGGCTGGGCATCACAGTTGCAGGTCCATACCCAGATAAATTGTGAAACACTAAAATAGCAGGCACTGCCATGAAATCAAACCATACACTCGTATCATCGAATCTGACCGTTGGGCTGCTGCTGATCGCCGTTGTTTTTTGTCTGGTCGCCGGACCGGTGCCGGCGGCCCCGCCGCACCCGGACCTGGTGGAAACGCGCAACGCAGAACTGGCCGCCGGGAAAACGACCCAAAGACTGCCCTCGACAGCTTCCCTTCATGCCCTGGGAATCGACGCTCCCTCTGAGGCGGACTTTTCGCTGGCCGACTATGTCTCCAAAACCTCCCCGGGCGCCCCCCAGGCGGTGGACTTTCGTGCCCTGGCAATACTGGTGGACTTCTCAGACAATGTAGCCACCGCCCCGGCCACGTACTTTGACAGCATGATTTACAATAGCAATCAAGGCACGGTACGACATTATTTCAGTGAGATATCCTACGCTCAGATTGATTTTGTAACCGTCAACCTGCCGTCGGCTCTCGGCTGGCAGCGAGCTCCTCAAACGTACGATTACTACGTCGACGGTCAGTACGGACTCTACGGAACCTACCCGCAGAACTCCCAGGGACTGGTGGTGGACCTTGTGGACGCCGTTGATCCGGTCGTGGACTTCAGTTTGTACGATAATGATCTTGACGGCTTCGTTGATATTCTACTCGTTGTCCACGCGGGATCGGGGGCGGAACTCACGGGCGACAGCACCGATTTCTGGTCGCACAAGTGGGGCATTCCGGCCCGCTTGAGAGACGGCGTATATATTCAGAACTTCACCGTGCAGCCCGAATACTGGTACAGCGCCGGGGATATGACCATAGGTGTGTATTGCCATGAACTCTGCCACGGCTTCGGCCTTCCGGATCTGTACGACACCGACAACAGCTCCAATGGGATCGGGAAGTGGGGTATCATGGCCTCCGGAAGCTGGAACGGTTCGCTGGGCGATTCCCCGGCCCATCCGTCGGCCTGGAGCCGCATTCAGATGGGGTTTGCGTCATCGATTAACGTAACCTCGAATCTCGCAAATCACGCAATTGCTCCGGTGAACGAGGGCGGCCAGATTTTCCGTATGTGGACATCAGGTGCGGCCAGCAGTGAGTACTACCTTGTTGAGAACAGACAGAAGACTGGATACGACTCGGCGTTGCCCGGCGAGGGTATGTTCATCTGGCATATCGATGACGCCAAAGCGGGCAATTCTCAGGAGTGGTATCCCGGACAGCCGGCCTCCAGCCATTACCTTGTCGCCATGGAGCAGGCGGACGGCGCGTATCAACTCGAGCACAAAGCCAGCTACGGCGGCGCCAATGATCCCTACCCCGGCACCGGCAACGTAACCTCGTTCAACGGCACCACGCTGCCGTCGAGCAACACCTATGCCGGCGGCCCCACACTGGTGGCGGTAGAGAATATTGCAGAGTCGGGTGATACGGTGATCGCCGATCTGCTGGTTGGCATAGCGTCCGATATCGACGATACCGAAGATGACCTTCTGCCTCAGGAATTCAGCCTGAGTCAGAACTATCCCAATCCGTTTAACCCGTCGACAACCGTCACCTTTGATTTGGCGCGTGCGGCCGATGTATCTCTGGATGTTTTTGATGTTCTCGGACGAAAGGTGACGACCCTGTTCCACGGGCGCGCCAATAGCGGCACCTCAACCGTCGCATGGTCCGGCGCAGACGACACCGGCGAACGGGTCTCTTCGGGCGTGTATTTCTACCGCCTGAAAGTTGACGAACAGACCTCAACGCGCAAGATGCTGTTGATCAAGTAGTAAAGGCATTTCAGAAGACTCGGCGTTTGAGAGGACCTGTGACAATTCAGCGAAGTGGCAACTGCCCCGGGGTGGTATTCACCTCGGGGCCGGTGTGTAACTAACCGGCTCGAACCCGCTATTTCACCCCATTGCGCATCACTACGCCCGAATGTCTCTGGTCACGCTGCATCTTCTTGTACTGCGTGTGGCAGGACTTGCACCGTTTGGGATCTTCCGTGTATCCCCGCTCGGCGAAATACTGCTGAGCCGCCGCCGTGAAGACGAATTCCTCTTCGCATTCAATGCAGATCAGAACTCGCGGCTCGAATCCATTTTGCATACATCCCCCCTCCCCAACAGCCGATCACATTCCTTGAGTCCGGACCGCTGGAAGAGTCAGTTTGAATCAACTAAGAACACGTGGAGAATTGAGTCAACAAAAAAACCGTGTTGAAATCCAACAGGTTAGAGAGGATTGCAGGGGGAGTTCACAAAAGAGATAAACAGATAGCTGATCAGATCGGTGAGATCACCTACATCAACGACGCCTTCGCAGTCAAAATTGCCTGATTCCTCCGTGGGTAGCGGTTCTGACCCCTGGATGAACAGATAACTGATCAGGCCCGTCAAATCCCCAACATCCACACCGCCATCAAACGTCACATCGCCGTATTGCAGGATGGTCGTCGCGGTGGTCTGAACAGAGTCGACCACAAGTGTGTCGTTGCGGGAAGCGGCCTTACAATAGACCGCGCTCACCACCCCCACCGATGTACCCGGGGGCGGATGAACGGTCACGGAGTGCACGCGGCTGTTCTCACCGCCTATGTACATATCGAAGGTATCGAGCGGCACCCAGCCGGAATCGTCCCAGTAAACAAGATCATAGACATCGCCATCCTCCGACGGGTTCGTGACCAGGAACTCAAAATCGCGCGATGAACCTGAATAGATCCGGTTCTCCGTGGTCACAACACTCAGTTCTACACCGTAGTCCGATACGGAATACATAGAGTAGCGATAGTTGGCCCCGACCGTATCGTATTCCGATGTGTTGACGCCGACCAGAGCGACAGTTTCATATAGCTCTATGTCCGGGATATCGAGGAACCCCTCGCCGGTCCCGGGCTGAATGGTCATACTGATCGTATGATGCGTGGTGAGGTTCTCGGAGAGAACGACTTCGGCCATCCACTCCCGGCTGTCATCGCCGTCAAACTCAATCCGAAATGTGCCGGTTCGCGAACCGATCTGGAAGAGTGAATAGCAGCAGCCGTATCCCTCGGGTTCATCCGGAGAGAGCCGATCAACAATGGGAAAGGCGGAGTGAACGGCGCCGATCGGCGGCGATGGGTAATACCACGCCTCCTCATAGTGCAAACCGTCGTCGCGCAGGGCCACCATGTAGTTCCAGGTGCAGAACTCCGCAAACGCCGAATCCAGCGTCCATCCGTAGCGGCTCATCAACGTATCCGACAAACTGCCAAGCACATCGCCGCTGAACCGGGAACCTTCCCAGGCAGCGCGCATGAGCGAGGTGTCGAATCTCTGGCTCACATACAATCCCCAGACAAAGGCACCGTACTCATGCAGATTGCCGCGTCGCATCAGGGACTGCGCAGGGCGGCTCATAAACGAATTAAGATAGTTGTAATTGTCGTTTACCTGATCGAAAATCAGATCTTCGATATGCGTGGCATCCAGCTCTGCATACCAGATTCCCTGGCCGGCCTCGTATGAGATCTGAACAGCGTGGTGGAACTCGTGGGCCGCCGTCACTTTGGCCGAGCCCTGAATGTCACCCTCGGGATCGTCGTTATCAGGAAAACCGATGAAGTTGTTGTTCATGACCATGTAGCTGATGGCGTCGTTCCAACTCTCGGGACCGGCACCGTCGGGATACGTTATGCCATAGGACATAATCTCAGAGAAGTAGACGTCATACAGCGAGTCCCCACCCGCGGTACCATCACCGGGGGGCAATATGTAGCCGAGGGTCAGATGACTGTCCAGCGAAGTATCCAGATACGCGGCGCAGTTATCAATATAGTCAGGAGTGCCGTTGCCGTTGGAGTCGCCCAGAGGGACGGCGTGGATATCCACGGTATCATAGTGTAGACGAAAAAACCCGCTGGGAGAGATGATGCCGGTCTGACGAACCGGACGAGTAGCCAGGGCGACATACAGCGCGCGCGTTTCGTCCGACAACTCGGCCCAGCGGTCCTTGATTTCCCAGATGATCGGCGTGGCGCATCGGACGGGCAGAAATTCGGTGGCAGCCGATAGCGCTTGATAGGTCTGTCTGAGTTCATCAGGCCGGTGAATAGCCAGCAGCTCTAACCGCGCTTTTTCATCGAATGACAGATTGCCGTCGGTGTAGTCGCGCTCAATGACCTCGATCGGATTGATCGAACGCAATTCGGCCCTTGCTTGGGAGCATAGTCCTGCGGTGAGGACAACGCCGGTCAGGACCGGCAGCAATTGCCGCAAAACTGACGTCATTTTGCGCATCTGTGAAGTCATACTTGTCATATTCGTACATCGACCAGGCGAAGTATTTCTGCAGACCAGAATCAACAGGGGTCAGTTACTGTAACCGTGAATCTCCTCTGAAGTTCGCAGACCCCGGCGTCCCACCTATAATATATTGGCCCACAAGGAGTTGTCAACCGCTAAGAAGTACCCGTCAAAAATACTGACCGGTACCCGCGGATATCTCCCAGCTATCGCCCTGAGAATAAGCAAAGTCTATGCGCACCAGCTCCGTACGAGTGAGTTTTTCCAAAGAAATGCGAAGTCCGGCGCCAAAACTGGCGTGATAGTCACCCAGTTCAATACCCTCGCCGTTGTCCCAGGCCCTCCCCAGATCAAAAAACAGGGCTCCGCCGATGCCGGCAGAGAGCAATTCAAGGCCCGGGAAAAAGCGCGCCTCCAGATTTACCACATGAACTAATTCGCCCGTGTCGTACTCCGTGACATACCCCCTGATTCCGTTCTTCCCGCCCAGATTAATCCCATTGGCAAAGTCTGATTTTTCGGTCCGCAGGTAGGTCCGGCAGGCGAACGTAACAAACGATAGCGCATTATTATAGGCACTGGCCAGAAACTGCGCGGTTCGCCGGACAGTTGCGTTGCCCCGAAGCCAGCGTGATTGACGATACCCTGCGGCCAGAATCCACGGGCCGCTCTGACGGGAGTGAGTGAGACTCCCGGTCACATAGTTGTACCGGTAGTCATCGAAGTGCGGGCTGAACGCCCGGCCGACGGTCACCTCTGCCGAGGTCTCCAGCGTGACGTCCTCGCTGAAAGTGAACCCGTCGATCCTGTGGACGACAATAAACCTCTGCCAGGCGTGACCAAGCGTCAGGTTAAACTGATGGAAAACGGAGTCCCCCGGGAAATCCTCGGCCAGGAAGACGGTCGGATCAAACAGCCGTCGTGAGGTCACCCGCTGGTACAGGTATCGGTATTCCAGGGCTGCCGTTGTTTTCTCCGTATATGATCCCCAACGGTACCGGAAGTCGATCTCGGCGGCGTCGCGCTGGCTGTGCCAGTCCGCCACCAGTTCCCCGGATGCAAACCGTTCGCTGATTCGTCGAGAGTCGGCAACCGCGGCCCGGAACGAAATCCGCTGCTCCCGATCATAAAACGGGCGACCGAACGACAAAAAACGCTGGTTGTTTCTGGGGTCACTACTGTAAAACGCCTCCCCTCGCAACTTCCGCCCCGTCAGTCGAGGATCGACCAGCGACAACGTAATAAAGTTGGCGTCAATCTCGTTAATAAACCAATCCAGAGACAGGAACTTGCCCCAACCCAGCAGATTGCGTTCCTCAACACCGAATTGATAATCGGTTTCGTTGCCGTCCCGATGGATGCCTTTCACCCCGCCCAGCAAACTCCACTGGTCGACTGTTATCACCCGCACCAGCAATCGCCCGTCGGGGAGGATCTCCGTCTCGACCCAGGCATCGTTGACCGCCAGGCGATGTCTGAGGTTGCGCGCGGTTTCATCGGCCCGCTTACGTGAATATGGTTCCCCACAACGGAGCAGGATCTCCTGCTCAATCACCCGCTTGCGCGAGACAATATGCAGACGGTTCGCGGCCCTGAACAGGAAACCGTCGTATCGGGGATCGCTGGTATCGTAAATGTTTCGATTGTCAATGGCTATGGTATCCACGACTCGGGACTCAAGAACAAGAGCCGTTGAATCCGCTGCGGCGCGACAGAATTCGGCCGTAACCCAAAAAAGCAGGAGGAACCCGAAAAGGAATCTGACAATCCTGGCAACTAAGATCAACGAATGCTCCCGGAGGAAAGTATTGGCACTCTCGGCGGGCCATAACACCCCATTTTGCGCCCCAACCGGCGCCTAATGCTTTGGTGTCACCGGCCGACAATATATACGACAAGCTATAAACGGATCAAATAGAATTATCGGTATGGTACGCAAGAAAATAGGCGACTTGCTCGTCGAACGGGGCCACATAACGGTAGAGCAGCTACAAACTGCACTGGCCGATCAAACAAGTTCCGACAAGCGACTCGGGGCAATTCTTGTCGACAAAGGCCTGGTCACCGAAGAACAGCTTATCGACACCATGGCCGAACGTTTGTCTATTCCCCGGGTCTCCCTGACCGCCATGGTGATTGATCCCTCGGTCATTCAGCGCCTGTCCGTTGACATGGCCCGGCGGTATACCCTGATCCCGATTTTCGCCATTGGCAATACATTGACGCTCGCGATGGCTGATCCGCTGAACTTCATTGCGATCGATGAAATCAAGTATCAGACCGGCTGCGAAATAAAGCGTTGCGTGGCCACAATCTCCGAAATCACTACCGCCATCGACGAATACTACTCGGTGGCCGATTCGTTGCAGGGTATTGTGGGGCATCCGGCCGAAGTGATCGACCCGGTACCGACCAGGGAGCAGGCAGCCGAGACCGCCGCCGAGGAAGAGGCGCCAATCGTCCGGCTGGTCAACCTGATTATCGAAAAGGCGGTCAAGGATCGGGCATCGGATATTCACGTCGAACCGGATGAAAACCAGTTGCGCATCCGCTACCGGGTCAACGGTGTCATGCGGGAGGAAGCCTCGCCGCCCAAGTCCATGCAGAAGGAATTGATCTCCCGTATCAAAATCGCCGCCGATCTTGATGTCTCCGAAAAGCGACTGCCGCAGGACGGTCGTTTCATGGCTCGTGTCGACGGCACGGCGATTGATCTCCGTGTGTCAACTCTTCCCACCATCCACGGCGAGAAGATTGTCATTCGTATCCTGGACCCGCGTAATGTCATGCGCTCCTTCAAGGCACTGGGATTCAAAGACGAGGTCATGGAAGCCTGGGCAAACGTCATCCGCAAACCCGAGGGTCTGGTATTGCTGACGGGACCGACATCAAGCGGCAAAACCTCCACCCTGTACGCCACGCTGCAGGATATCAACTCGATCGAGAAAAATATCATCACGGTCGAAGATCCGGTGGAGTATTCGCTGCCGCTGATCAACCAGATTCAGATCAATGAAAAGGCCGGCCTGAACTTCCCCTCGACCCTGCGGGCGATTCTGCGGCAAAACCCCGATATCATCATGATTGGCGAAATTCGTGATACCGAAACCGCCCAGATGGCCATTCGTTCATCCCTTACCGGCCACCTGGTCTTTTCCACGCTGCACACCAATGACGCGCCATCGGGTGTGACCCGCCTTGCCGACATGGGGGTGGAGAAATACCTCGTGGTGTCGGCCCTCCGGGGAGTGCTGGCCCAGCGGCTGGTAAGGCTCAATTGCCCCAACTGCACCGAGGTGTACCTGCCACCCGAAGCGGTTCTCGCCCGGGCCGGGCTGCTGAAGATCGGCCAGACAATTGAGTTCCGTCGCGGCCGCGGCTGCACCCAATGCAAAGGGACCGGTTTCCGGGGTATGACCGCCATATACGAATTCCTCGAAGTAACGAACGCGATAACGGATCTTATTCTTAGCGATGCGCCCCTCAGTCGCATCCGCGATGCCGCCCGCAAGCAGAGGTATCTCCCCCTGTTCGAAGCCGGGCTGCAGGACGTGCGTAACGGCACAATTTGCCTCGAAGAACTGCTTAAAGAGACCACGATGATCGAGGATTACTCGTTCACACACGGACAGGAATCCGAACAGGTGGCACATGCCGGTTCAGTATAAGTACAGGGCAATAGCCGCCGACGGTTCCGTTCGTTCCGGGACGATCACGGCCCAGGGCGAGGCTGCCGTAGAGAGCATCCTGGAGCGTCAGGAACTCGTCCCGGTCGACATCTCGCTCATCGCGCAGAAAGCACCCACCGGGATTTTCGGATTTCTTAAGAGCGTGGACTACGAGCAGCTCATCGTCTTCACCAACAGTCTGTCTTCACTGTACAAAGCCGGCATTCCCCTGCTCAGGGCACTAAAGATTATCCGTGTCGGTCGTCCCGGCAGCCGCTTTAACTACGTGATTGACGAAATCCACAATGCGGTGGAATCGGGCAAGCTGCTGTCGGAAGCCATGCGCGTTTATCCGGATGTTTTTTCCTCGGTGTTTGTCAATTGCGTCGCCGCGGGCGAGGAGTCCGGCCAGCTTGATCAGACCCTGGATGAGTTGTCCGACATGCTTGAGCGGGACATGGAACTCAATCGCCAGATCAAGTCCGGAACACGGTACCCGATCATGGTGATCTGTGCGATTGTCGCGGCGTTTTTCGTGCTGATGAATTTTGTCATCCCAAAATTTGTGAGTTTTTATGCCGCCTTTGGTTCAGATTTGCCCCTGCCCACCAAAATCATCATGGGGATAAGCAACTTTGTGACCGCCTACTGGTGGCTCCTGCTCGCCGGCCTGGCGGCTGCGATCCTTTCGATCCGGACGGTGTACCGGAGTCCGGGCGGCCGCTTGTGGATAGACCGCATGTTACTGAAACTGCCGGTCTTCGGCGGTCTCATGATCAAAGGCAATGTTGCCCGGGTGAGCCTGTTGTTTCGCATCCTGATTTCATCGGGACTGCCGCTGGTCAAGTCTCTTGAGATTCTCGCCGGGACGGTCAAAAACACGGTCATCGGCCGCGAATTGCGCATGATGGCCGACATGTTTCGTCGCGGCAAAGAGATTGATGTCCTCGACGGCAAGTTCGAGTTTTTCCCCGATCAGGCCCTCCAGATGCTCGCGATCGGCCTGGAGTCGGGTAACATGGACGTGATGCTGGGACAAATAGGCGAATATTACACAAAGCAGGTTTTCTACACATCCCGTCAGCTAACTTCGATAATAGAACCGATTCTGACCCTGGTCCTGGGCGGGTTTATTTTGATCCTGGCCCTGGCCATCTTTCTGCCCATGTGGAATCTCATTAAGGTCTTCCAGGGCTGAAAGTAAAGCCGATTGACGGACTGACCGACATTAATACGGTAGACTAATATCAACCCCAAAAGGCAGGGATATACAATGGCTATCTCCAGACTCAGAGGCAACGCCGGCTTCACGCTCATCGAGATTGTGATCATTATTGTGGTACTGGGCATTCTCGCCGCAGTCGCCATCCCAAAGTATCAGGATATCACCGGTGAGGCTCGTGAGGCATCCTGCCGGGCGTCGTTAGGGGGACTACGATCCGGCATAACCATTTTTTACGCTAACCAGGCTGTCACTACCGGCACCGCCACCTGGCCGCTGCTTGCCGAATTGCAGACTCCGGGTGTGGTTATGGCTCAGGGGCTGCCGCCGAACCCGTACGCAACTTCCGCCGACTCCGCTGCCATCGTTGTGGCCGGAGCCACCAAGGGCGTACCGGTTGCCAGTGCCGCGGGCTGGGCCTACCTCCCGGCTACCGGTGAGATCTGGGCGAATACAGCCACGGACTCTTCGTGCACCTGGTAGCAGGACACACGATGCGTGAGGCATCACGAACAGCGCAGTTTCGTCTCGATGAGCGTGGATTCACGCTCATCGAGATTGTAATTATAATAGTCACCCTGGGTATCCTGGCGGCCGTGGCAATTCCGCGCTTTGCGGATATCGCCGCAAGTTCCCGGGTGACCGCGACGAAACAGGAACTGGTATCGCTGAAAACCGCCATTGT
>JAHIVM010000163.1 GCA_018816665.1 Candidatus Zixiibacteriota bacterium | reverse complement strand
GCGCCCGGGGGGCGATGCCGATCTCACTGAGGATGAACCGCCCCAGGTGTGTGATAAGGGCATGATCTATTCCCGAGGGGCATTCCATGGTGCATCGGCGGCAGGCTGTGCAATTCCAGAATGACTCCGCCATCTCCTCGATCTTTTCGTCGGTCAGGTGACCGTTGCCCCACAGGCGTCCGCGCAGAGAGCCGGATACGGTGAAATGGCGACGGTAGACCGAAAGCAGCAGCTCCGATCGATAACAGGGGATATCTTTGTTATCTCCGGTCGCCTGGTAGATCGGACACTGCACCGCGCACCGGGAACACTTGGTGGACATGCGGATGAAATGCTCCAGCGCAAACCGGTAGTTGGTATGCTTCAGGATCGCGGCAAAGGCCTCCAGGAACCGTCGCGGCCGATCGGTCAGGTCGTGGTCCTCGACATGATAGCGAACATCCAAGCGCTGCTGCTCGACTACCTGCGGCTTTTTGGTTGATGCAAAGGCCTTCTGACGTTCCTCTGCCGTTATGATGTTCGTTCTCATCGTTGCTCCATTCTCGGACATCCTGGGTGAGACGACTTCGTCGTTGGTCTGTATCTCGTGTTGTGGTATATCATTCCTGTTCCCCCGTGGCGAAGGCTCGTTCGTGTCCGGGGATGGGGTGATCCAATAGAGGAATCTGACCGGGTTGTACGCGGTCACGATTGAGCGCCTCGGCATCGGGATCAATAACCTGAATACCATACTCGAGGCACCGTTTCCGCACGGCCTCCCGGGCCGGATAGACGTAGGCCCGTGCCTGGAACGAGGTCCGGGTGACGTGGTGCAGCTCTCGTATCTCCTGGTCGCTTCGATACGTGTGGGCGCCGCAACAGACCGCGACCCTGATTATGCGGTGGCAGAGCGGACAATTCAGCTCCGCAACCAGATCGATGGGAAACGGTGGCTCGGATTCGCTCGTTTGAATGTGATAGCCATGACTTTCAAACAACTCCCGGGCCCAGCAGACAAGATCCTCGTGAGGTATCTCGCAGCCCAGGTCGGCCAGACTTTCGTCCGGCTCGGCAGGATGCAGGGCACCGGCAAGGAATTGCTCGACCGCCTGGTCCAGAGTCAGGTCAACCGCTTCTATGACCGTGATTCCCGAGGACACCAGGAGTTCGTGATAAAACGCTTTGATACCACTGCAGATGAGAGTGTTGACATGATGGTCTTGCAGCAGCCTCACGCGACCGAACCCCTCACAGCCGCCGCTGTCCTGGATATGAGACGAAATGCGCCGGCCGTCTTCAAGATTGCAGATCAGAAAGCTCCCGGCGGTCTCGAATCGGGGTGCGATGGTTTCGTTGAATCTGGGCATGGCAATCACGGTTATCATTGCAGCTCCATAGAGCACCGTTCGTGCCGGAGTTGGATAGTATCGTGTAATGTGTTGTTTGATAATCAATTAGGTGTGCCGTTGCATTTCAGCGGCGTTGCGACGATTGCAACGCATAGTGTTGCATTGCATCATTAATGCAACATATGAGGGTGTCGCGCAACGTCGCACAGAGGGAGCTTTGGTGAGGATTAGCGACCGGGTTTGAATTCAGTCGGGTCGATCTGGTGACGTCGCAAACGACGCCACAGTGTTGTCCGGTGAATCCCGAGCAGACGAGCGGCATCGGTAATCTGACCGTGGCACTCGATTAGGGCTTCCCGGAGACTGGACTCATCGTTGATAGTCTTCACGACCGGCGTGCGGTGGGCCGGATCGGAAGGCAGGGTCGCATCGGCCTTGAGCAATTCCGAAGGGAGGTGGTCGCGCTTGATGATGCTGCCGTGACACACCACGAATCCGTACTCAATGATGTTCTCGAGTTCCCGGACGTTGCCCGAGAAATCATGACGCATGAGGATACTCATTACCGATGGACTCACGCTGACGATGTTTTTGCGTCGGCGCGTATTGAACTTCTTGATGAAGTGATCCACAAGGTAGGGAATGTCCTCGCGACGTTCCCTCAGAGGCGGCAACTCAAACTTCACCACCGCCAGCCGGAAATAGAGATCATCGCGGAACTTGCCCTGCAGCACCAGTTCCTTCAGGTCTTTGTTGGTGGCGGCCACCACCCGGATGTCGGCTTTTACGACTTCGGTGCTGCCCACCGGCTCGTATTCCCGTTGCTGCAGCAGGCGCAGCAGTTTCACCTGGGTCGAGAGGGGTAGCTCACCGATTTCATCGAAAAACACAGTGCCCTTTTCGGCCGAGACCAGTTTACCCGGTTTGTCCTGTTTGGCATCGGTGAACGCGCCCTTGACATAGCCGAACAGTTCGGATTCAAACAAATGAACGGGCAGAGCGCCGCAATTGATAACCACGTAGTTGTGATCCTTGCGCGGGCTGATGTTGTGGATGGCGCGGGCGAACAACTCCTTGCCGGATCCCGAAGGCCCTTGGATCAGGACCGTACTTTCGCTTTCGGCGACATCGGGCATGATCATGAACAGTCGTGTAATGTGAGGGCTTTTGGAGATGATGTCCTCGAACGAGTATTTCTGGTCCAGTTCCCGACGGAGATCCTCGATGGTGGACAGATCCCGGAACGTCTCAACCGCGCCAAGCACCTCGTCGTCATCGTTGCGAAGCACCGCCGTGGAGATGCTCACCGGGATGGTCTGGCCCTGTGAGTTGATGATATTGACCTGACGGTCGACCGCCTCAATGCCGGTTTTGAGAGTCGCCTCAAGGAGGCAGGCCTCGCAGATGTCGGAATGAAAGACTTCAAAACACCGTTTGCCGATCGCCACCGATGCGGGGATTCCCGTGATTCGCTCGGCGGCGTTGTTGAAGCTGGTGATCACGCGATCGCTGTCGACCGTGAACACGCCGTCGGCGATAGAACTCAGGACAACCTTAAAAAACTTCAAATCCTGAATTGACTCATGCATACGATCGACATCCGTTTAGCGCATCCGGGTGCGGTTACCGTTGAGGAAAATATAGGCAGTCGCTCGGCGATGTGCAAGTGTGAGCAGGGGTACTCCCGGCCCGAACTCTC
>JAHIVM010000162.1 GCA_018816665.1 Candidatus Zixiibacteriota bacterium | reverse complement strand
TCCGGCCGCTGTTCGTTCAGGTAACTGATCAGATGTCCCGCGACTTTCACCTCCCCCACAGATGCCGCATGCAACCAGATATCAACCGGACCGAGTCCCTCCGACCGGGCCAGCCGCCCTTTCCAGAGTACGCTGCCCAGGGCCGCCCGAATGCGACCGTACGGATACAGAAGTGCATAGATGAAAGCCGTCCCCAGACGGTACAGTACCGTCATAGGTAACTTCCTATCACCTCAGCCGTCCGTTCCGCCGCTCCACCGCCGCCCAGTACCTCAGGTACGTCGTGCAACCGACGGTACGTTCGTTCGGCATAAGCCGGGTCGGTCACAAACCGGCTCAACTCGGTGGCGATAGCCTGGGGATTGGCTTCGTGCTGTATCAGCTCCGGCACCACTTTTTGATCAAGCACCAAATTGATCAGTCCTATTGTATCCAGCTTCACCAGCCGCTTTGCAATGTGATACGTAATGAAACCGGTACGGTACACGATTACCATCGGTCGCCCGATAATCCCCGTTTCCAGGGTGGCAGTCCCGGATGCAGTGAGCACTATGTCTGACTCATAAACGACCTTGCGGGCATCGTTGTAGACCAGTTCGATCCTATCATCTCCGGCCAGTGCCGCTTCGTAGTCATACACGCCCCTGATCGCCGCCACGACCGATCGGCTGCCGTGACGGTCCCGCATCAAACGCGCCGTCCGCAGCATGGTGGGAAGCATCCGGGCGACCTCCTGCGGTCGGGACCCGGGCAGTAGCGCCAGTTGCCCGTTATCCGGCGGCGTAGTGGCAACGTACTCCGGTGGAATATCCTCCAGGAGGTAATGGCCGACAAAATCGCAACTCACCCCGTGATCGCGATAAAATCGCTCCTCGAACGGAAGAATTACCAGCATGCGATCAACACAGGCGCGAATGTCTTTTATCCGGCGTTTCCCCCAAGCCCATACCTGCGGCGAGATGTAATAGATGATCGGGATGCCCAGCGGACGAATCCGTTTGGCCAGCCGCAGATTGAATCCGGGATAATCGACCAGAAGAATCGCTTTCGGACGGCGATCCTTGATTTCGTCTAAACAGCGATTAAACAGGTTTCGAAAATAGAAGTAGCGTTTGGCCACTTCCCAGAATCCCAGCACCGCCAGATCGGCGGGGTCCGCCAGTTGCTCCTGCCCCAGTGCCTGTAAACGCGGGCCGCCCAGCCCCACCAGCTTCAGCCCCGGTCGTATTTCTTTCAACCGCGCCATCGCCCGACTGGTAGCGTTATCCCCTGACGGATCCCCGGCTGAGACAAACAACAGCGGTTCGTCCATCGCCTACGAACACTCCCCGGCCGCCCGGGCTACCGATTCGGTGCCGATACGCTCAATCTCCAAGGCGATTCGCAGCGCCTCGGCCGCCTCGGAAACGGTCACCGCGACCGGTTTGCCCTCTATTACGGCCTCCAGAAACGCCGCCAGCTCGCCGCCCAGCATGTCCTCGCCGGTGTCCCGTTTTTTGGAATAGATGATATCTTTGCCGGACTTGCCCAGCGGCAGGCGGAGGCCGTCGGCCTCGGTGTCATTGTCGCCGGCCAACCGATACAGGTCGGCCTGCTTGGAGGCAAGATCCAGCGAATAGTAACCCGAACGCTGGAAGATGCGAAGCTTACGCATTTGCTGCAGCGAAATACGCGAGGCGGTCAGGTTGGCTACCGTCCCGTTGGCGAAGGTCAGCCGCGCATTGGCAATATCCGCCTGGTCCGATATCACTGCCACGGCAGATGCATGGATATCCACAACCGGTGATTTCACGAACATCAGGACCAGATCGATATCGTGAATCATCAGGTCGAGCACTACTGCCACGTCGGTACCGCGCGGATCAAAAGCAGCCAGACGATGAGCCTCGATGAACGAGGGACGAACGTTGAGTCCTTCGAGTGCCCGCACGGCCGGATTGAATCGTTCGATTTGCCCCACGGTCACTTTGACCGAGTTTTCGTCGGCCAGTTGCTGCAGTTTCGCCGACTCTTTGAGATTGGGCGTGATTGGTTTTTCGATGAGACAGTGTACGCCCTTTGCAATCAGCGTTGACCCAACCTCGAAATGGGCCGTGGTGGGCACAACAATCGACACCGCCTGAACCGCATCGGCCAGCGCATCGAGCGAATCAAAGGCGGTAATATTATATTCTTTCGCGTACGATTCGGCCCGTTCGCGATCAGTGTCGTACAGGCCGATCAACTCCGAACTGGCCAGTTGTGACATCCACCTGAGATGATGCCGGCCCAGCGCCCCCACACCGACCACTCCGGTTCGTAGTGTACTCATCTATGTCTTTCTCTCACAATCGGTTTGTTGCGGCTACCGGACGCCCATACGCCCATGACGGCGTAAGGTAAGGAGAAAACAGATGCAGGAAAAGGGGAAATCTTGAGAGCCGGACCAGGCGACCGGCACCATGAATCGAAAAACGGACGGGCTGATAGGCCCCTAGTCCAGCAGTTCAAACACCTTCGGCAGGGCGTGTATCATATCCCCGGCAATCATCGCCCGGGCCGTTTTCTCGCCCGCCGCAATGTCGCCCGCCGTCCCGTGAATATACGCGCCGCACACCGCCGCTTCCAGCGCTTCCATTCCCTGCCCCAGCAGTGACCCTATAATCCCCGACAGCACATCGCCGGACCCGCCGGTAGCCATGCCGTTGTTGCCGCTTGGATTCAGATAGCAATCCGAGCCCGGACCCGCGATTAACGTCGGCGAGCCTTTCAGCAGCAACACCACATCGTGCTCGTCGGCAAACTTTCGAACCACATCGGCCCGCTTCTGAATATCATCAGGCGGCATCTCGCCGGTCAAACGCTCAAACTCGCCGGGATGCGGTGTCAGCACAAGCGCCGAGGGACATTCCTGCAGAATGTCCAGATGTCCCGCCAGCGCATTGAGACCGTCGGCATCAATAATAGTCGGACAATCAAGCGAAGCCACCAGCCGTCGGATCAACTCGCCGGTTTCCCGGTGACGACCAATTCCCGGCCCGAGTACGATTGCATCGTGCTGCGCGATCAGTTCGCGAAGTTCACCCAGCGCACGCAGGGCCAGGGCACCCTTTTTGGCCACATCCGGCAACGGGTGGGTCATGACCTCAGTCATTTTCGCGGCCAGTACCGGTTGCACCGTGCGCGGACAGGCAACCTTAACTAAACCGCTACCCGTGCGCAAGGCACTCTCCCCGGCCAATGATGCCGCTCCGGTCAGACCGGTTGATCCGGCGATGACCAGCACCTTCCCGAAATCACCTTTGTGACCGTCGGGCGGACGGATCGGCAGGGCCTCGATCACTTCTGCCATGGTTGTCAGGCTGCAGGTAAGATTGAAGGATTCTACGACATCTTCCGGTATGCCGATTGGCACGACCTCGATTTCACCCACCAACTCCCGCCCCGGCGAGACAAACTGCCCGAATTTGGGCAGCGCCAGCGTGTAGGTGTAGTCGGCCACGACTACGGCGCCCTCGAAATCGCCGGTATCGGCGTTCATGCCCGAGGGCATGTCCACCGCCACCACATGCGCGTCCTGATCGTTGATATACTCTATGACTTCCGCCGACACACCGCGCGGCGCGCCGGAGAAACCGGTGCCGAAAACGGCATCAACTATCAGGTCGCAGTCAAGCTGCTCCGGCAGAATATCGGCCGATGTGATTTCAACAAGATCGATGCCGAGTCCGGCGGCGCGATCAAAATTGCGTTTGGCGTCAACCGAAAGAGCATCGAGCGGTCCCAGGAAATATATCACAACCGTCACACCTGCCTGATGCAACAGGCGGGCAATCACATAGCCGTCGCCGCCGTTGTTGCCTTTGCCGCAGAACACGGCAGCCGAGACAGTCTCAGGATCTTCGATGAGTTGCGAAAGAATGCGGTCGGCGATTCCCGCGCCGGCATGTTCCATCAGGGTGTCCGATGGAATGCCGCGGCTGTCGATAGTCTCACGATCGACAGCCTGCATTTGGGCCGTAGTAACCAGCTTCACGGGAGTCCTCCGCTGCTATTTTTTGTTGGCGTCTTTGCACCCCAGCTCCGGTTTGCCACCCGAACCGTTCGGCTTGTCCAGAGCGAATTTAACAGCAGGGAGAACGTCGGTAAAGTACTTAAACTTCACCTTCTTCTTGATTTCAGGCGGTACATCCGCCGTATCTTTGCGGTTTTCTTCCGGCACGATCACCATTTTCACACCCAGTCGCACCGCCGCCAGCAACTTTTCCTTGAGACCGCCAATCGGCAGCAGTTGGCCGCGAAGTGTGATTTCGCCGGTCATGGCCAGACAGGATTTCACCGGTCGCCCGGTAAACAACGAAGCCAGGGCAACCGCCATGGTAATACCGGCCGAGGGGCCGTCCTTTGGCGTGGCACCCGAGGGGACGTGTATATGAATGTCCTTATTCTCAAACACATCGTTGGTCAGGCCGAGTTCTTTGGCGTGCGAGCGCACAAAGGACAACGCTGCCTGGGCCGACTCTTTCATGACATCGCCGAGGTGACCGGTGAGCATCATACCACCCTTGCCCGGCATGACCGTAGCCTCGATATACAGCAACTCGCCGCCCACCGAGGTATACGCCAGCCCCGGCACGATACCTACTTTTCCTGACCGCGAGAGCACTTCCCGGGTGAATCGCTGCGGTCCCAGCAGTTTGACAATTCCCTCGGCATCAACGGTGCTCTTCTTCTTGTTCCCGCTGGCCACCTTGCGCGCCACCTTGCGCGATACCGCCGCGATCTGGCGCTCCAGATTGCGCAAACCCGCTTCGCGCGTGTAACCGTCGATCAGCATCTTGATTCCGGAATCCTTGAAACTCAACAGACCTTTGGTCAGCCCGTGATTGTCAAGCTGCTTTGGTATCAAATGACGCCTGGCGATTTCCAGCTTCTCGATATCCGTGTACCCCGGCAACTGGATCATCTCCATGCGGTCACGAAGCACATGCGGAATCGGCTCCGCCCAGTTGGCGGTGGTAATAAACATGACCTTGGAGAGATCAAAGGGCACGTCAAGGTAGTGATCCGTAAACGTATCGTTTTGCTCGGGATCAAGCACCTCGAGCAATGCCGAGGCCGGATCTCCCCGGAAGTCGTTGCCGAGTTTGTCTATCTCATCGAGCATAATGATGGGGTTGTTCGAACCGCATCGTTTCAGATTCTGAATAATCCGACCGGGCAGAGAACCGATGTAGGTGCGCCGGTGTCCCCGTATTTCAGCCTCATCACGCATTCCACCCAGCGACACCCGGGCGAATTCACGCCCCATGGCCCGGGCGATAGACTTGCCGAGCGATGTTTTGCCGACTCCGGGAGGACCGATAAAACAGAGAATCGGGCCTTTGATATCAGACTTCAACTTGCGTACAGCCAGGTACTCAAGAATACGGTCTTTGACCTTCACCAGATCGTAGTGATCTTCATCGAGAATCTTTTTGGCCTTGCGAAGATCGAGCACATCGGTGGTTGATACGTGCCACGGCAACGCGACGAGCCAGTCAAGATACGTGCGCGATACGGTGTATTCCGCCGATGACGGCGACATGTGAGCCAGGCGATCAAGTTCCTTGTAGGCAGCCTGCTCCACCTGCTCCGGCATGTCCGCCAGTTCTATCTTTCTCTCGAACTCATCGATCTCGCTCTTTTCATCGTGATCGCCGAGTTCCTTGCGGATAGCCTTCAACTGCTCGCGAAGAATATAATCCCGCTGCGATTTGCCGAGTTCATTGGCGGCCTGGGCCTGAATCTTCTGCGACAGTTCCAGTACTTCGATTTCTTTACTGATCGCGTGATACAAAAACTGCATCCGCTTCGGCACATCGAGAATCTCCAGCACTTCCTGTTTCTGATCGACAGAGATATTCAGGTTGGAGGCCACGAAATCCGTGAGCTTCCCCGGTGTGTCCTGGTTAATGGCGGACACGTGAAACTCCTCGTTGAGATACGGAGCCAGATCGACAAGGTTTTTTATGCGCTCGGTGAGATTCCGTTGCAGCGCTTCCAGCTTCACCCGGTCGGACACGCGCTCCGGCAACTCCTCGACCTCCGCCATCAGGTGCGGCGACACCGAGGTGAACCGCTTGGCCCGAATGCGGCTCAGCCCCTGGATCAGGAACCGGACGGTGCCGTCGGGAAACCGCAGCATCTTGAGAATATTGCCGGCCGTACCAATCTCGTAAAGATCATCCGGTCCGGGATCTTCCATCTTCGGATCTTTTTGCAGAAACAATCCAATGCGCGATCCGCGCATCAGCGCCTCGTCTACCAGACGAGTCTGTTCCGCATGCTGTATCATGAGGGGCACCACCAGGAAGGGATAGACTACGGTCCCCTTCAGCGGCAGTACCGGTAATATCTGTGTTCCGGTCGTATTTTCGATGTCCGGTTTATCAAGTACGTCAGTCAAAGCAACCTCACATCCTGTAGAGCATTCCCGTTCGTATAATGTCGACCGGGATGTGCAATTTCTGAACACCCCGGGGGGAAACTCGGTCGTTCTTCTAACACGGCAGGAAAGATACGGTTCCAGCGGTCAGACGTTGAAGCGAAAGAGAATGACATCGCCGTCCATTACGACATATTCTTTCCCTTCCAGTCGTCCCTTTCCGGCCGCTTTGATCGCAGCCGGCGTTTTCAATCTGATATAATCGTCATAGGCGACAACTTCCGCCCGAATGAAACCCCGCTCAATGTCGGAATGTATCACCCCGGCCGCCTTTTGCGCCGTGAAACCCTTGCTGATAGTCCAGGCGCGCACTTCCGGCTCACCAGTGGTCAAAAACGATATCAGTCCCAGCAGTTGGTAAGACTTCTGTATAACTTTGTCCGTCGCCGAGGTCGTGATACCCAGATCGTCCATGAACTCCCGACGTTCGTCATCATCGAGCCCCACCAGATCCATCTGAATTTTGCCGCACATCACCGCTACTTCCCGGTGACCCGGACGGATCAGGTTGCTGTACTCCTGTTCGATCTCCGCGCTTCCGGCCAGATCGTCTTCGCCAATATTGATCACAATAAGCTGAGGCTTGAGCGTGAGAAACTGGTATCCCCGCAACAGCTTCTCTTCGGTGGCGTTGAACTCGCACTCGATCAACGGGCGCTCCTGTTCCAGCACCTCCATGCAGCGCTGGAGCAAATCAACCCGCTCCTTTTCCGACTTGTCGCCGGTCAGTTTCATTTTGCGGGCACGACGCTGGGCATTTTGTTCGGCCAACACGTAGTCGAGCAGAATCATTTCATCGGACAAGGCCTGGATGTCAGCCCGCGGGTTGGCATCGGATGAAAAAGCATTCACCACCATCATAAACGCGTCGGTCTGGCGAAGGTCATCGGAGATTTCTATCTTCTCCGCCTCCTTGCCTTTGCCGGATAACCCGGGCGC
>JAHIVM010000161.1 GCA_018816665.1 Candidatus Zixiibacteriota bacterium | reverse complement strand
TGCCGCTCACGGTGACGGTCTTGCCCGTCCCGACGTTCTTGGTGTCGAAGGTTGCGATAGTGTTGCTGCCTGTCAGTGTTTCATCTCCCACCAGGCCGGTGAAGGCGTAGTCGCTGACGGTGGCCGCGGTGTTCCTGTCGTAGGTTTTGTTGTCGGCGGTCACTGCAACGGTGAGCTCTTTGGCGGTGATGTCCGCCGTACAGGTATCCGTGGTGGATGCCAGTGTGTAGTTGGAAGCCAGGCCGGTTCCGTCCGCAATGGAGATGCCGCTCACGGTGACGGTCTTGCCCGTCCCGACGTTCTTGGTGTCGAAGGTTGCGATAGTGTTGCTGCCTGTCAGTGTTTCATCTCCCACCAGGCCGGTGAAGGCGTAGTCGCTGACGGTGGCCGCAGTGTTCCCGTCGTAGGTTTTGTTGTCGGCGGTCACTGCAACGGTGAGCTCTTTGGCGGTCTTGTCATCGGGGATAACCTCGACAGTGACGCTTCTGGGGGTGATGTCTGCCGTGGCACCGGAGGCATCACTAATGGTGTAGTTGCCCGCATCCGCGCCGCTCAAGGTCAGGCCCGAAACCGTCACCAGCTTGTCCGTCCCCGCGTTCTTGTCGGCGAAGCTGCCAGCGGCGCCGGTGGTATTCAGGACAAGGACATCGCCCGTATAGTATTTATTGTCGTCATCCGCACTCGCTCCGTTCGTGATCACGGCCGAGTCCGTGTTGAGTGTTGCCGTGGTGTTCCCGTTGTACACCTTGTCATCCGCCGTGATCCCCGTGGCCGTGATCGCCTTTTTCGCGATATCGATCGAACCGTCGATCACGCGGATGTCGTACCCCTGCTGATTTGAATAGAGTCCGCCGAGGGTAACCGCCTGTGTCCCTGCATTCTTGCCGGCGGAGGTGTAAGCGGCCGTGCCCGATATATCATTCGTATCAACGGTTGTTGACCAGGCATACGATCCGCCTGTCACCGTCGTGGATGTGTTATATACCTTTGCCGCCGGAGATGAGACCGTAGCCGTGGCAGCGGCCAGAAAGCTCCGCAGGAGCGGGTAGGTGTAGCCGTCATAGATCCGCCAGGTAGAACTCGTTCCCCCTTTGTCATCGATACTCCATGAACTGAAGGTTGCAAGGGACTTCATCTCGGCGGTGGTCTTGCCGCAGCTGTTTTCCGATCCGAGCGAGGTTATCTGCCCTGTTGTGTCCCTATCCCAAAAGCTGCCGGTGACGGTGCCGTTATAGTTGCTCCCCAACAGGCCGCCCACAGCTGCGGAGGTGGCCGTCACCGTGCCGGTGGCGTAGCTGTTTGTGATGCTGCCGGAAGAGTTGTGCCCCACCAGGCCGCCCACAACGGTACCACCTTCCACCTTGCCGGTGGCGTAGCTGCCGGTGACGGTGCGGGAGTTGTATCCCGCCAGGCCGCCCACATGGGAGCCGCCCTTTACCAAGCCGGTGGCATAGCAGCCCGCGATGTCGGAATCGTTCATCCCCACCAGGCCGCCCACAACTGCGCGGGTGGCCGTCACCGTGCCGGTGGCGTAGCTGTTTGTGATGCTGCCCTCGTTCCACCCCACCAGGCCGCCCACTCGGAACCAGCCCGTTACAAAGCCGGTGGCATAGCTGCCGGTGACGGTGCCGGAATAGTTGCACCCCACCAGGCCGCCCACAGATGTATCACCTGTCACCGTGCCGCCCACCAGTCCCACATTGGCGATGGTGGCGCCATTCGTATAGCCGAAGAGGCCGACAAACTGGGTAGATGCCCGGTTGATAGTGAGGTCGGTGATGGTGTGGCCCAGACCGTCGAAGACGCCTGAATAATATAAAACATTTGATATGCCGATGGGGCTGAAGCCTGCGCCACTGTCCCATGCAGAGGTGGACGAGGCGTCGATATCGGCGCCCAGGACATAGTTGCCGGTAAGATTGTCGGACATGCCCTGGAGGTCGGTAGCCGAGGTGCTCCCCTCGCTTCCCAGGGAGGTGATGACGTGGTAATCAACTACCGTGCCGTCTGATCCCAGGCTGGTGGAGAAGTTGTCCCCCGCCGCCAGATTGACCGGGGCATTGATGCTGTAGGTGGCGGTGTTGCCGGAGGCCACTGTCCCCTGGCCGTAATAGAGGGCCAGCTGGGCCGTGTCCGAGCCGTAAAGCGCGCTGTTGATCTCGATGTTGCGGTCTGCGTTCAGTGTGAGTTTATTGGCTGACCAGGTGATGCTGTCATTGACGAAGATGTCACCGTTCGTTCCGGTGGAACCATAGTGGTCGATCGCTGTATCTGTACCTGTTCCGGTATGGATCGTGATGCTGTTGGAACCGAGCAGGGTGCCCAGGGCTGTTCCTGTAATGTCCCCTCCACTGTCAGCAATGGTGAAGTCGGTGGGATCGATCAGCCATGTCCCCGTCTCGCCGTCTATTGCCGCTGTTGTGACTTCAAGCCCGTCTTTGATCGTCACCTTTGCCGCGCTGGTCTCGATAAACCCGCCGCCTCCGCCATCCGGGGCCGAGGCGTCCAGTGTGCCGCCCACTTTTGTCCCGCCGGTCTCCATATCGGCAAGGAGGAGTATCCTCCCTTCCACATTATTGAGTGTCCTCGCCCGGATGACGCCGGTGTTGTTTACCACTGCGCCGGTCAGTTCGTCCGCTGATTCGGCCGTCATCATCACGGCGCCGCCGTCGGCCCGGATAAGGCCGTTGTTTTCAATGAGTGCGTCGATCACCCCCCGGTCAACCGTAAAGCTGACCAGACTGTCGCCGGTGAAATCCAGGCTGACCTTATTGCCCGCCGCCATGGCCACGGTCCCGCCGTCGGCCGTTATGTCGCCCGCATTGGTGATGGTAGGCGAGAGAAAGGCGATGTAGCCGCCGTTGATGGTTCCCTTGTTGACGATGCTGCCGGTTGATCCCTCAAAGGTGTAGCTGCCGGACAGAAAATTTTCATCCGAGAGGGAAAGAGTCGAAGCCACCAGGCCGCCGACATTTACCTGCGCCGTGGGACTGAAGTAGATCCCCGCCGAGTTGAGGAGGAAGACCTGCCCGTTGGCGGTAAGACTTCCGTAGATCTGCGAGGGATTTTGATCCAGTATCCGGTTCAGGGCCACGCTGGATGCGCCGGGCTGCTGGAAGGTGACCGAGGCGTCCCGGCCGATGTTGAAGCTGTCCCAGTTCGCGGTCAGCTTGCCGGTCTGCTGGTTTATGGTCATGGCGCTTCCGGACTGTGAGATGGCCCCCGTGCCGGAGGTGACCTGTCCACCCGTGGGCAGGGTGGTCGGGTCGACGGCCCCTGCGGGAATGGAAGGAAAGAGAATCATCAGCGCGGCCAGTGCCAGGTGGAGGAAGCGGCGGGTGTGTGTTGTCTTTGTTTTCGTGTATGTATTCATGTTTTTTCCTTATAACCAGATGGTGAGATTACACCAGAAACGGCCATTGTCGTCGAGGTTGTCGGCGTCTTTGCCGTTGGCACTTTCACCGTCGTTGGCGCCGATCGTATGGGCGTACGATATCCCGAAGCGGTATACACCCGCTTTACCCATAGTGATTCCCACACCGGGCCCGTGCAGCCAGTAGTCGTTCTTGCCGGTGGCGGTGGTGATCGACCCGGACCAGGGCTCCTTGTGCTGCCGTATGTAGCCGGTATCGAAGAATCCCACCAGCTGGGCAGTCGCCCAGGACAGCGTAAAGGGAAGGTCAACACGGGTTTCAAGGCTGAATAGATGTCCCTCGTCGCCGGGAGCCTCGCTTACGGGGTAGGCCCTGACGCCGGAGGGGCCGCCGAGAATGAACTTTTGTGATGAGTCGAGATTGCCCGATGCCACCTGACCGCGGACGAAGCCGAAGAGGGATACTGCCCCGGTCACACGCTGCAGCCTGGCCAGGGAATAGTTACCCCGAAAAAAGTTGCCCGATGTTCCCGCCCCGGCATTATCGATCGCTTCGTTTGAGGCGCATCCAGAGAGATCCGCGTCTCCGCCGGTAAGGGTAAGAGAGGCATTTGTCAGTCCGCCGCCGAAGAAGGTATCGTAGAATGTACCCGAAACAAAGGCCGAGCCGACAAGAAGCTCACGATTGCAGGTCTTTATGTCGTTGGCCTCGTCTTCGAGCATGAGGTGTTCGAGTCCAATTCCGGTCCCCAGGCTGGCCTTGCGGGTCCGGATCACCGGATACTGAAGGGTGGTTGTCAGGTTCCGTGCCTTTCCCTCGGCATCGAGTACTTCCAGTTCTTTCCCCAGTTTATAGCGAAGATCGTCATAGGCGATGTCCCAGGCAAGGCCGCTGGAGCCGAGAGGAACGCCGTAAGAGATATGCGACAGGGTGAGGTCTTTTGCGCCCGTGAAGGAGAGGCCTATCTGATCTCCCAGGCCGAACGCATCCAACGCAAAGATCTGGCCGGTGGCTCGATAGACGCCGGTGTAGCGGTCCCCGTAAGTGTCGCCGGAGAGAATACCCTCAAAGAGGGGGCCTTCGGTGGTGTTGACGATAACGCGGGTTGACCCCGTTTCGGAACCCGGTTCAAGGGAGGCCCGGGCGCTGATGCCGGGAAGATCGTTCATGAGCAGTACCGCCCGCTCGATCCGTTCCATTCGGAGAGGTCTGTCTTCGGGGATGGCCCGGTTGGCGATGCCTTCCAGGAGAGAGGGATTGATCCTGCCCGGTTCCTTGATCCTGATCTCTACCTTCCCGTCGATCCGGCCGGGAAGAATGGCGATGGTGATGCTCCCCTCGGTAATATCCTGCTCGGGAAGGTAGGCCTGGGCCAGGGGGTACCCCTTTATTTCACGCAGGTAGCGCGTTACTGTGGAGGTGATTTGCCGAAGCTCGGTGATGCCCAGTTTTTTGCCGATACTGGTGTGTACCAGTTCCTGAAGTTCCACCTCCGTGGTGATTCCCTCGTAACCGGTAAAGACAATTTTTTTTACCAGGACGATCTCGCCCGAATCGGGCAACGGGGGCGCTTTGTCCTCTTTTTCCATCTCCTGCGGCAGACGGTCAGGGAGGGGCGATCCGGGCTGCGTCTGCCCTTTGAACAGTGATCCGGAGTCAGGCTGCGCCGCAACAGCGGGTGAGAAGGAAATTAAACAGAAAAACCATATACAACAGCATGCAATTCCAAGAAAACGTGAATGAGATATCATCTCCAGCCCCTACATCATTATTTTTAAAAACCACAAACACTATTCTAATTTACTATAATGTTCAATTTCCACTAACATATGCGATATTTATAATCAAGCTCAATTTTCGATGATTAAAAAGATAGATAATTGAAATATAAATAATTGAAATATTTATTAAAATTTATGAATTACACAATTTTTGATATAGTTTTGTCGCTGAACAAATAAATCAAAAAAAAAGGGAAACTGTCAAGATTAATACTTGTGGTTCTCCAAAAAAGAAACTGAGAAAAAATGCATGTTAATTTGATCTTGAGCTATAGCTTAACTCGATCTTCAAGTTTTTAACCCCATGGTCATGCTGCCCCCCGGTACTTCAGAGTGGGGGATGACTCCAGTTTTCCAAGATCCCGGTTGACCATGTGCTTTGTTGAGTGGGTTAGCTCTACCACTTCATCCTCCAAAGCCTGTGCAAATTTTTTGAAACGCTCAATTGGTGCGTCAGACATAATGACCTGTTCAAGTGTAGACAGTAGACCCTCTACCTTAATCTTTGCCGTCAGGCTCCCCACAGTATATGCGGGAAGTTTGTTTTCTATCCGGGCCAGTTGGGCAGGATGAAAAAGGAGGCAGTGATCAACCATCAGGCTCAGAATCAGGCCTCTGCTTGATCCTTCTGCGCCTGGATGCTTGGTCAATTTGCCCCATCC
>JAHIVM010000160.1 GCA_018816665.1 Candidatus Zixiibacteriota bacterium | reverse complement strand
CAGGAAACGACTTCGTAGCAGTGAGGACCGTCCCAGGAAGGAAAAACATCCGGTCCTCCCACCGCGCTGGCCCACTTCCACTGATTGCCCGGGGGCGTGTAAGTGGAATCGATGCAAATCGTTCCGCCGGCGTATTGGTGATCGATTGGCTCGATCGTGATATTGTACGCCACATCGTCGAACCACTCCGGGAGATGCATGCTGCAACCACCAAAGAAGTTAACACCCGAAAGAGATAACGCAACATCGCTCCCTACGGCCGGGCCGCCGATACCGGCAGCCGCGGGTACATAACTGGCGCCGTCCCATTCAAAGTGCTGGTTAAATGATTCAGGCCATCCTATGTCCCACCATGGCTGCAACCGGGTGCCCTGCACGGCGGTGAAAGGAATGCCTTCCGGTGACCAGATGCGATAGCCGTTGATCACATTATAGCAGTCGGCCTTTTCGTTTGTCATTCGAATATCGAACGTTATGGGAGTTCCGGCACGGACCCCTCCGGATGGAGTAAGACCGACAACCCGGTCGATGCGAATGCCCTGAAAACAGCCGTCACCGATACCGTCGCCGTCGCTGTCCAATTGATTGGGGTTGGCCATGTAGGGGCAGTTGTCCAGGGAATCGTCAATACCGTCGTCGTCCCAGTCACCTTCGACAGCAAGAGCCAACGCAGGAGTAATCAGGAACACGGCCACAAGAACCGTGACACATGACAGAATCCGGATATGAAGCGATTTCATGACACCCTCCCTCGCGGGCCAATGAACCAACCGGAATTCAGAGTCTGCGTTGTACATGGCCCAATTAGATGTGTAGTCACGTACAATATCCGCTTCATAGCCAGTGGTGTCAATGTTTTTTTCCCATACAGATAGCGGCCACTCTCTGTTCAGAGAGTGGCCGCACCAATACCAACCATAATCAATGCCGTTTACGGACAGGGTGGCAATGCCGGGAAACTGATGAACAAGTGATCGATCAGGGCGGTCAAGTCACCCACATCAACAGAGTTGTCCGGCGGCAGTCCGGATATCAGCGGCGCTATATCCGCTTCCTCCACGCAGCAAATCGGCGTGAAACTGATAAACAGGTGGTCAATCAGATTTGTAAGGTCTGAAATGTCCACAATCTGATCGGCGTAGTCACAGTTCGGGATCAACTGAACGTTGCCGACTGTGTCGATACAGCAACTGCCGGTAATCACGAACGACAAATCCAGTGACTGTTCAAAGAACGGCGGTTCGTACAACTCGAACCAGTCGCGCGGCAGTTCGGACCCCACGGCCCACACGGCGTCGTCGTTGAAATGGTTCACTGATGACTTCCAGCCCCAGTGAGCCATTTCATCCGGCACTACGGCCTGGACGCCCAGCCAGTAGATGCGGCCCTCATCCTGCCAGAACCACAGTTCCTCAGGCAAAATGAGATCGTAGCGGACGTACTGGAAGTGGTCATCCATGAAGACTTCCGCCGTCCACGGATTATACCAGCCCTCCGGTGTCAGAGGCTGGATTGGTGTCACCGTGAACATGTCGATCGGAAGTTGCTGGACCCAGAGCAGGTCGCCAGGACGGCTGTAGAATAACGGTGGATCCTCCGGAATGTCGCTCCAGATGGTCAGGTAGAACATGTCGATAGGCGCCTCTACCCCATGCATCCATGAGCCCCAGAAGTGGATGTCTTTGACCCACCCGGTTTCTGAACACTGCCAGTCATCGGCACAGCCTACCGGGAAGGTGGACATGACATCCCATCCGGCCTCATCGGGAAGCTGCGGGAAGTGCATCTTGTGATCCCACTCCTCCGGCTCTTCCTGGAAGCGCGGCACATGCACGCGGTAACCGTAACCGTTCGGATCGGCGGTATGCGTGCCCGAATAGTCAACCACCGAGGCGGTGGGATCGTTGGTGCCGCTGGTGGTGGTTACCCAGTCGCCCCAGACCGACGGATTGACGTTGTCGAACCCGAACCTTGTCGTGGCAAAGAAGGCGTTGGTGCATCCCGGACTCCACCAGGAGACCCACCAGTCGGAGCCGACTTTGTGCAGGACGTGCTGCCAGCCGACCGGCTCGATCCAATTGGAGTAGTTGGCCTGGATACTGTCGAAGACCTTCACATGGAAGTCGCAACGTCCGCCCGAACCCGGACCGGGAGTGACATCGTACCAGTAGTTCGGCGGGTGAGTCGGGTTGGTCGGCCCCTGCGGCTCACACACGACCAGATCCTGAGTTGGAGCGGGGCACTCGCACACCTCGCAGTTGATCACCAGCAGATACGGTCCCTCGGGACCGCCACCGGCGGGGCTGGAGCCCACCTTGATGTACAGGGTTTTGCCCGGATCATAGCAATTGCCCGCATCCAGACAGTCATACTGGGCATCGGTGCCGACCGCATCGGGGAAAACACCATTGTGGTCGTCGTTGAAGAACAACTGCGTTGTACAGTCATCATCATAGATTGTGACCGTGGCATCCAGTCCACCGCTGTAGGCGTACTGATCCGGGGTGTCATCGGCGAATACCCGCACGTGCAGGCAATGGCAGGTATCGGCCGGAAGGGTCACCGACCACCAGTCCTCCGGATCGGCAATGGACAGGTCACCACAGTAGGCAAACTCGCATTGTGCCTGGAAGGCCATGGCACAGGAATTGTTGGGCTCGGCTTCCTGTCCCCCGCCTGTTTTGTTCGGCGGCGGATTTTCAAAGCAATCCCAGGGCGGTTCCTCAGGGCTGACTATCACGTTGGCACAGAATTCCGACGTATTCCGGTTCATGTCGGTGGTGTTGGCGGTTATCGCATCACCGGCGGCCGGCGCCAGCGT
The DNA here is from genome assembly GCA_018816665.1 of Candidatus Zixiibacteriota bacterium. Lineage (GTDB taxonomy): Bacteria > Zixibacteria > MSB-5A5 > GN15 > FEB-12 > JAHIVM01. Next base: position 5,335 of record JAHIVM010000160.1, on the reverse strand, counting down.
TACCAGCGACCAGTTACCGGCGGCATCGGCCGATACCGTGCCGATGTAGGTCCGGCCTTCCCCGTGCCCCGACGGGTCAACGGCGGCGATAAACACTTCAATGGCCGCCTGAGTCGGATCGGTATCGATGTCCAGCGTACCGGTAATAGTCGTGGTGCCTGCGACAAGCACGGCGCTGGTAATGACCGGGAAGTTGACCTCCTGGTTGGCGCCGACATCGGGATCAGTGAGATCGTTATTCGTCACGCCGTTGTTTCCGAGATCAATGCCGAGTTCCACGTTGTCGAAAATGAAGTTCTGTGAAATCATGTTGCGGTCGGCGTTGATCGTATTCCCCATGGTCGCCTCTTCCCACACGGCGATACCATCGCGGCCATTGTAGGCGATGAGATTCTCTACGGCGACTGTGTTGTCAGTTGCAAACCCCCAGTCACCGTCGCCGTACTCACCGATAGCCACCCCGTGGTAGCTGTTGGGAAGTGGCAGGGTACGATCGCGATTCATTCCGATGATGTTGGCTTCGATCAGGTTGAAGGTGGTGTAAATCTCGTCTATGCCGTACCCCTGAATCCCGACACCATCGAGATCGTTCCCCGAAATAAGATTGTAGGCAACCGTGTTGTGGTGCGTGCCCTCGCACAAACAGACACCTTCACCGTCGTTGCCAAGATCGACCATTCCGGTGATATCGGTGCCGATGTAGTTGCCGGTGACGAAGTTACCAAATACATCGCCGGGCTGGATCGGCCCGAGGATGGTCACTCCCTCAGTGTGATTGGCCGAGATCAGGTTCTCCTCGATCATGTTGTGCTGCGCGAAGGCCGGGATACCCGCCGGCGCATTGCACACGCACACACCGGCCCAGGCCGGCACGGCAGCGGTCCCCTGACCGTTGGGTTTTTTCAACGTGCCGGTGGGATCAAGACCAACAATGTTCCATTGCACCTGGTTGTCCATGGCGTCATTGACCGGGCCGCCCTGGATACAGATGCCGCTTTGTGAGAAATTGTTGACGATGAGTCCCTGAATGAGGTTCGACGAGGAGTTTAGTACCAAACCCCTGGTGGCACCCGCCATGAAACCGTCGATTTCTACCGTGAGCACCAGCGTCCGCGGCGGTTGAGCACCGATCGAGGCACCCGGTTGGGTCAGACCGTCGATTGTCACACCCGCCGGGTCCGTCAGCCAGGGCAGGGCCGACAGGGGCATGATGGTGACGACCGGTGTTCCCGATGGAATCTGGAACCAGATTGAATCATGTCCGGGAGTGGCATTGGCCATATTGATGGCATCGCGAAGACTCCCCGGACCGGAGTCGGCGGTGTTGGTGACAAAAAACACCATGGCGGGACTGCGGGTAGTGCTTTTTGCCTGATCCGATGTTCCGTCGGGCCAATACTCGCTTGCCCTCGCGGCATCATACATCATATCCCGACGGGAGACCGGGCCTTCATCTCCGGCCACTGATACCAGCGCAACGGCCAGCAGGATGACCGGCAGAAGCGCCAGACTTTGTCTCTTGAACATACTTCCTCCTGCACACAGGTTGGCAGCGTTTACATCCCTGAGCGCGACGCAGATCGGCCCCGCAAAAAGCGTCACGACCGTTCTTTAATTCTGTTGTGCGGCCACCGGGGGCGAAGCAGACCAATGACTGACGCAAGACGTTACTGATAGTGAATCCGGTGTTGCCGGGTATCGGCACCCAGTGTGTGAGGGAACGACTATACCGACACCGTCCCCGGCCGTCAACCGGAAGACGATCCAGCACACGGAACTCTATGAAGCGCAGCACACAGGTCCCTGCGGACACGGAGGCAGCGGCGCATATTCTATATTTGCGATCCCAGACCACCGCCCGCACGACGGCGATCAGTCAGCTCTCTAATGCAGAGCAAGTTAGTATGGATAATATTGTCTTTATAGCAACAATATAGGTGCAGGGTGCAATCAGTGTCAACGGATTTCGACGGTATTGGAGCTCGTCCGCTCCACGATTACGACGATAACGGTCGTGCCGGGACATTGCGGGCAAGGGTTGACGGGAACCGCACGGCCTGGCCAATGTAGCTATATTCGGTCTCTGTTTAGGATTATCCCCTATGATACACCGGGTGATCGACGTAGTAGCTGCCGAGGGATGGTCCTTATCACGAGCGCAGAACGAAAACAGACGGTCGGAATGAAAGCAACACGGGGTCGATCTGAATGGAGAAAACGGGCAAAAAAAAGAGGCGGCTTCCGGATTCGAACCGGAGAATAGAGGTTTTGCAGACCTCTGCCTTACCACTTGGCTAAGCCGCCTAAAAAAAAGAGCGGGAAACGAGACTCGAACTCGCGACAGCCACCTTGGCAAGGTGGTGCTCTACCAACTGAGCTATTCCCGCTAAATTTTCATATGTCGTACATCGTCCCCTTGCGGGAACACCTGAATATATATGTCGCGATTCTTTTGTCAATAGCTTTTGCGTTTTTCGGAAATGAATCGCGCTACCGACCAAGCTGTTGCCGCGCAAGGGATTCAAACCGCTCCCAGTACCACGGCACGAGTTTCCTCAGCCAGCGACCGTGGATCGCCGCCTTCCCCTGATCCCCGGCATCCAGAGCCAGCAGGTACAGATCCTTGTGGGCCTCAAACACGGTCGAGTCACGAGCCACCAGTTCATTAAGAACGGCCTCGCCCTTTTCGAACTCCCGTAACGCCAGCCAGGCATACCCATACTGGTAGACCAGGTTGACGTAATGCGGCGCAGTTGATGCCCGCAATGCTTTCGCATAGTGCTGAATGGCCGCCTGTTGATCACGCCGCGTGTGCGCATCCAGGCCGAGCTTGTATTCCTCGACATATTCCACCGGGAAGGCCGGGACTATTTCGCCGGTCATCGGATGGGTGCGCTTGAAGATGATTGCCAGCACTCCCCGTCCCCCCAGTTCTTCATTGCGGTAGTACCAGCCGAGACTCCGGTACACATCCGTAAACTGACGGTACAACAGCAGGGCGCGCTCGGCGGGCGCCGACGGTTTCGTGCCGGTCGAAAACACGATGTAGTCCGGCGCTTTCTCCAGCAGGTAACGCGAGTTGTGCTTCTGCTCCTTCCAGGTCGTTTCCATGCCCGGAATGGGTTCCTCGGACGAACGCGCGATGGTAGAATCGGTCAGACCGAGCAAGTCAATCACCTCGTGGCCCATCAGTTCGTAGCCGAACACGCCAATGGTAGCCAGGGCGACAGAGAAGTCCGAGGAGTCTGAGTCTTTAAGCGCATTGGCCTTAAACTGCTGTTTCTGGACAAACGCCCGTTCGCTGAGGTTGTATTTGCTTACGAAGTCGTGCGGCAGGAAGTATGTGGCGGCGAGCATGCCTGCCCCAATGGCCACCGCCAGTACTACCCGGAGTTGCTTTGTCAGCCGCTGCGTCAGCAAGAATACGGACAACACCGCCAGCAGCGCCGCGGGGCCGATCACCGGGATGAAAAAGCGATGCACTTTCAGTACATCCCCCCCGACCAGCAGGATATAGACGGAATACAGCACCACGTACAGCCAGACCGCGCGGGCAACCGTGGTCAGCCGACGGTAGAACAGCAGCGGTATAACCAATCCGGCGCCCCAGAATCCGTAATGCTGGTAGAAGCGCAAAACGTATTCAAGGCCGTTCGAGAGTTGATCTCCCGAAAACGATGTTTTAGCGTAGAACGGATTCGGCAGGATGCCCCCATAGTACCATATCTTGAACCCAACATACGGCAGCGACATGACAAAGGCGAGACCGGCACAGGCCAGTGTGAACTTCGGTATGCGGCGCGTCTGGACAGCCTCTATCACAATCAACAGGGCACACAACAAGGCTCCCTCGGGACGCAGCCATACTGCCATGATCATGGCGAACGTCAGCAAACGATGCCGTGTTGCGAACCAGTAGAGTCCCAGAAGGGCAAAAAAGGCAAACGCGGCCGTCTCCAGTCCGGCGGGCGACCAGTACGCCAGAGACTGAGTGGCCCCGGTTAGCAGGACAACCAGCAGGCGATACAACCACTGGCGATCATCAAAAACCAGTGTGCTCAGGAGAAAGGTTATACAGACAACACCACCGCCAAGCAGAAAACCCGCTATTTTTGACACGGCAATGAAGTCGATCCCGACCACTCCCCACGCCGCCATAAACACAACCCAGCCGAAGTTTGTGAATCCTTCTATCCGCTCACCAATGTTGTACACGAGTCCGTCGCCGTGGAGGAAGTTGGCAACATAACGATAGGAGATATAGGAATCGTCCTGGGTGAAATTCAGATGATTGGCCAGCAGGGCGTAAATGACCAGGGCCGGAACAACCGGCCACCAGCGAGAAACCAGTCGATGCACAGTATCATTCATGGCATGGTTCGCGCTAGGATACGATCGACTCGTACAGTTTGACATATTTGCCGGCCGAGCGCGTCCAGGAATAATCCTGCCGCATACCGGCTTTCATCAACTTCACCCATTTCTGGCGTCTGGCGTAAAGAGTTACGGCGCGCCTGACGGCGGCAAGCATTGCCTCGGAAGTGTATTCGTCGAACACAAACCCGGTTCCCTCGCCCGTTGTGGGATCGTAGTCCACCACGGTATCGGCCAAGCCTCCCACCCTGCGCACCACCGGCACCGTGCCGTATTTGAGGGAGTACATCTGGTTGAGACCGCAGGGTTCGTAGCGCGAGGGCATCAAAAAGATATCCGATCCGGCCTCGATCCGGTGAGCCAGGGCATCATCAAACGCCAGGTAGACCTTGAGCTGGTCGGGGTATTTTGCCTCCAGGACCTTGAGCGCATCCTGATATTCCTTGTCGCCGGTACCGAGTGCAATCATCTGGAGATTCATGCTCAACAACTCATCGGCGCCGTCAATGATCAGGTCCATTCCCTTCTGCGAGGCCATCCGGGTAATGATCCCCACCAGCGGCACTTTGTCGCGCACCGGCAAACCGGCCTTGCCCAGCAGCTCGACCTTCGTCATGCGTTTACCGGAAAGATTCGAGAGGTTGTAGCGGTACGGGAGATGTTTGTCTCGCGACGGCGCCCAGACAGCATAGTCCACCCCGTTCACGATGCCGTGCAGATCCCCGGCCCGGTTGGTCAGAACGCCTTCAAGCCCGAAACCGAATTCTTCCCCGCTCTGTATCTCCCGGGCGTATTGTTCGGAGACCGTGGTCACTTTGTCCGCCAGCACGATCCCCGCCTTGAGGAAGTTGGACCGCTTGTAAAACTCCATGGCCCCGGTCATTCCCGTCATCATGGATTCCGGCAGTCCCAGGCGCGGGAACCGATCACCGTCGAACAACCCCTGATATCCCAGGTTGTG
>JAHIVM010000159.1 GCA_018816665.1 Candidatus Zixiibacteriota bacterium | reverse complement strand
CTGGAACTGGTATTGAAGCACAAGCTGGACCCGAAACTGGATATGCGTATACGGGATTACCTGCACGGTCTGGCTGAACGTCGCCCGGACCTGGCCCATTTGATCAACCAGGGCTTTGCCCTGATTAAAGAGGATATGGCGGGCAGGCTGCTGTAGCTCGGCGATAATAGGGACTGTAATTGTCCCAATTCACTCTTCGGTCCGCGGCCGCTTTTGTCGGCCTTGAACCAATATTGCGGGGAGATTTTCTCATTTCCCGCTTGAAAAACCCCGTTTCCGTATGATATACTCCTCCCCCCGGGAGTTAACGGCTATGGAACTCCGCGACTGCAGCGGCAGTTAAAGGCTGTAATATTGGCACTCGCGAGTTAGCAGAAGCGGCCCAGTATTGCGTAGAATATGAGTACAGAAAGCAGGCTACGATGATATTCAAGAAAAAGGACCAGCAGCGCGCACCCGAAACCGACACCGCCCGCGGCGCCGGAAAACCGGCCGCAGCCCCGTATCGTTCATCCAGCCCGTCGCTGGAGAACATAAAGTATGTCGTGGCGATTGCCAGCGGTAAGGGGGGCGTGGGCAAATCCACGGTTACGTCGAATTTGGCCATGGCGCTTTCGGCCACGGGAGCCAAAGTTGGCCTTCTGGATGCGGACATTTACGGACCCAGTCAGCCCGGTATGATGGGCGCCTCCGGTCAGAAACCGGATGTTGCCGACAACAAGCTGCAGCCGGTGACCCGTCACGGGGTGAAGTTTGTGTCGATGGGTTTGCTGCTTGACGAGGATTCCCCGGTGGTCTGGCGGGCGCCGATGGCGACCAAAATGATTTCGCAGTTCATCGGTGCCGTCAACTGGGGCAAACTTGATTACCTGCTGGTGGATCTGCCGCCGGGCACCGGTGATGTACAAATCACGCTGGCCCAGCAGGCCCCGCTGACCGGAGCGGTGATTGTGACCACGCCGCAGGATGTCGCGCTGGACGTGGCCAAAAAGGGGCTCAAGATGTTTGAGCAGGTCAATGTCCCTATTCTCGGTATTATCGAAAACATGTCCGGTTTCACGTGCAGTCATTGCGGCGAAGTCACCGCCATTTTCAAGGAAGGCGGCGGCAAGGCATTGGCCGAGAAGTTGAAGGTGCCCTACCTGGGATCTATCCCTCTTGATCCGCAGATCATGATGGGGGGCGAAGAAGGTCTGCCGGTAACGGGCGGCTCGGCCGATTCCCCGGCTGCCAAATCCTTCACGGCCACCGCTGCAAGGCTTGTCGAGCAAGTTGTTCTCGAGGCTGAATCGGCTGCCCTGGAACCGGTTAACGTAGAATTAACAACCGAAGGTGATGTTGATATCACCTGGCCCGGCGGCAAACAAGAAATTTACCGGGCCTACGATCTTCGTGTCAATTGTCCCTGTGCCGCATGTGTCGACGAGGATTCCGGCAAACGCACGCTGGATGTCAAACATGTTGCCCTGGATGTTCGCATTACGTCGTTCCGCACCGTCGGTCGGTACGCGTTGGCGTTCGATTTTTCCGACCGCCACAACACGGGGATTTATCGTTACGAACGACTCCGGGATCTCAACCCGTCGTCAGAGTCGTTCAGTGTTTGAGTAAGGAAGAAAAGTATGAATCAGGAAACGCAGGAAATCACGATCACCGGGCAACCCTCGACCGACCCGCATGTGTGCAAGTTCACGGTCGGACGGACCTTGTATCCGGAGGGATCGGTAGCCTGTACCAATGCCGAATCGGCGAAAGGTTCGCCGCTGCTTGAGGCGTTGTTCGCTCTCGATGGTGTCCGCGAGGTATTTGTGTTTGGCAAAACCGTGACCATTGCCAAGGACGGCAGCGAAGAGTGGCCCGTCCTGGGCAAAAAAGTGGGTCAGGTGATTCGGGAACTGCTGGCCTCAGGCAAGCGGTTGATATCACCCGATCTGAAAAAGCGGCTGCCGTCGGAAACCGAAATTCGCAAGCGGGTCGATGAACTCCTGGAGAAGGAAATCAACCCCTATGTATCCGGCCACGGCGGCAAGATTGAAGTCGTGGATGTGAAAGGGACGACCGTGATGGTCAGCCTGAGCGGCGGCTGCCAGGGGTGTGCCTCGGCTACCCAGACCCTGAAGCACGGGGTGGAGCGGCTGGTGTTT